>JANQEZ010000192.1 GCA_028278115.1 Clostridia bacterium | reverse complement strand
GACCTCTCGCTTTCAGCACGCCTCGAACTTCAGATTTCTCAAAAGCCTGCCATCTTGTTGACTTTGTCAACAATCTGAGCTAAAAGAGCGTAAAAACGCTCTTTTAGCTTACTTTTATGTCACTTCTATTACAAGATACACACTGTCCATACTTTTTATTTTTACATGGAATTATAGATATTAAAACTTCTTTAACATTATCCAAGTTATTATGCACCATACCTTCCACCGCTTGGGATATTATATGTCCTTTGCGAACTGTAAAGTCTGGATTCACACATACTTTAATTTCAACAAACACCTTAGAACCATGCTTTCTTGTTCTTATTTTGTTTATATTGAGAATTTCATTATGGGATATTATTTTATTAATAAGCCTATGCAGCTTTTCCTCTTCTATGGATATATCCATAAGCTCATTATAGCCTTGTATAAAAAGCTCTATACCAACTTTTATGATTATTATAGATACCATAAAGCCTGCTAATGGGTCTAGGAATTTATATCCTACTCTAGCCCCTAATATACCTATTAATGCTGCTATAGATGATAAGGCATCAGACCTATGATGCCAAGCATCTGCTATAAGGGCAGTGCTATTGATTTTCTTACCTCCATATATTGCTATTCTATATTGAAGCTCCTTTAAAAGTATAGATACTGCGGCAACCCATGCAGCTAAGCTTCCTGGAATTTCTGTACTTCCTCTAACAATTATTTTGAAAGTTGAATAACCAATATTTATTCCCACAGCCGTTAGAAGAATTGCCAATATAAAGCCTGCAATCGACTCTGCCTTTTCATGACCATAGGGATGCTCTTTGTCTTCAGGCTTTCTAGAAATAAAAAATCCTATTATTATACCCATAGAACTTCCGATATCGGAGATGGTATGTATTCCATCTGCCAATATGGCTGTTGAATTTAATAGAACACCTGCTGAAACCTTAGCTATTGCAAGAAATATGTTAATTACAATGGTAATCAATGTTATTCTATTCCCAAGTCTATATCTATCATCATCAGATATCTTATTTAGCTGACTCAATCCATCACCTCATTATCAATTGATAATATCTCAGTTATATTATATTGCTATAATATATTACTTGTTACAATTATTATGTTATTTTTTTATAATAGCATAATAATGATTTAAGTTATCAATTAATAATGCGTTTCATAATCTTTCACTTTCTAAAATAGTTTTTTTGAAAATAACTAAAAAAATAATCCTGTATATCATTATACAGAACTATTTATAAGCTTTAAGCCTGATTATATTTCACCTTTTTTTACTCTTTCAATTAGGTCTTCTACTTTTTCTTTTATTATATCTCTAGTATTTCTAAATCCTTCGATAGGCCCTCCCGATGGGTCTTCTAGTCCCCAATCTTCTTGATGCTGGCATGGTACATAGGGGCATACTACTCCACAGCCCATTGTTATGAGTATATCTATCTCCTGGGGTATATCTGTTAGAAGCTTTGGATAGTGATCACCCATACCTACTCCTGCTTCTTCCATAACCTGTACTGCTCCTGGCTTTACCTGGGGATATTCTTCTGTACCCGCTGAATATACCTCTAATAGATGGCTGCCCAATGTTTTTGCCCATCCTTCTGCCATTTGAGAGCGGCAAGAATTATGGATACATACAAATGCTACTTTCTTTTTCATACTTTGTCCTCCTCTAGTCTTCTCAATATAGATAAACGCTTTTAAACCTTAATTAAATTTTCAAAGAAAACAATGAATACTTCTACTTTTTTTCTTTGGAAATATTAAATTATAAAAGCGTATATCCATAATTAATAATGGGTTTTTATCTGATAAGGCTTTAAATATATCTATCTACTTATCCATTTCACACTTAAAGTATATTTAATTATTCTTCTCTTGTAAAATAGCACTCAATTCCTTATTTTCATCGTTTCTAATAATCTTCATTGTTACAGCTTCTCCAACTCCCTTACTCTTAATCATTTTACTTAGCTGCTCCATTGAATATATTTTTTCACCTTCAAATTCGATTATTACATCTCCTTTTGTAAGTCCTGCAAGGTCAGCGGCACTATGCTCTATTACATCGGCTATAAATACTCCAATAGGTAATTGATACATTTCCGATAGGTCTTCACCTATGTCTCTACCTAGAATCCCTAAATAAGGTCTTGATACTGAGCCATTATCTACTAATTCTTTTATAATAGGCTTTGCTGAATTTATTGGAATGGCAAAGCCTATTCCCTCAACCTTTGTAGCAGCTATCTTGACGGTATTTATTCCTATAACCTCTCCATCAATATTCACCAGTGCTCCACCGCTATTTCCTGGGTTTATAGCTGCATCGGTTTGCACAAGCTCCAGCTTTTTATCCGGAAGCTCCAGCTCCCTATTTAGAGCACTAATAACACCTACTGTTACTGTATTATTATACCCCATTGGATTACCTATTGCTATGGCGGTTTCTCCAACCCTAAGGGCATCAGAATCTCCTAGTTTTGCAGCAACGATTTTTTTCAAAATCTCCTGAGGTATATCTTTTTTATCTATCTTTAGTACTGCTAAATCCGTCTCGGCGTCGGCTCCAACAATTACAGCAGGTACTTTCTTGTTATCATAAAGGGTGACGATTAATTCTGCTGCGTCGTTTATAACGTGTTCATTGGTTACAACCATAACGTGTTCATCATTTACTTCAAATATTACTCCTGATCCTTGACCTTCCTGAAGATATTGGTTATCGAACCAATCCCTCACTTTAACCTTGCTTGTTATCGCCACTATTGAAGGCTCTATCTCCTCTGCTATAAAGGTTATTGGGGAAACTCTGTCATCATAGTTAATGCTTCTGACTAGAGAGGAATCAATTATATTCATCTGTTCAGTATTACTTGGCTCATTAGAATCTCCATAGCTTGTTAGATAATTTTCGCTAAATCTATAGCCCACGCCTATGAAAAATCCCCCTACCATTGAA
>JANQEZ010000208.1 GCA_028278115.1 Clostridia bacterium | reverse complement strand
AATATCATAAAATACATAAAAAGAGGGTCTACATATACACTTCTAATCATAATAATATATATGAACAGGGGGGACAAACAGTATGAAAAGGATTGCAGCCATATGCTTTATTGTTTTGATATTAATGAGTATTGTTTATGCTGACGACGAAAAAAGCGTATTAAAGGCAGAGGTTTTGAAGGTAGAAGAACACTCAAATAGCGGAATAACAACTCAGTTTGTGCAGGTTAAAATACTTGAAGGAGAACATAGAGGAAAAGGAATAAACATAGAATATACGCCGGTTAAATATTCATCAAATAATTACGAGCTTAGGAAGGGAATTAAGGTTTTTATAAGACTTAGCCTTGATCAAAATGGCAGAATTAGAGGAAGTATCATTGATGTATCTAGAGAAGATTATCTTAGAATACTTGGATTTATATTCTTAGGTTCAGTAATCCTATTTGGAGGGCTAAAAGGCATACTGTCTGTGGCATCTTTGGGGGTTACGGGTCTAGTAATGCTTTATATAATGATACCTCTAATCTTAGACGGCCATAGTCCCATAATGGTTTCAATTATAAGCACAATAATAATTATACTTTTTAGCTTTATTCTCATATCTGGATTTACCAGGAAGAGCTTAGTTGCAATACTGGGAACGGTAGGGGGGACTATTATAGCTGGAATATTGGCAAAAATATTTACAGATTTATCTGCCATAACTGGTTTTGTCAGTGAAGAGGTAAACTTTCTCATTACATTTATGGATATAGTAATAGACTATAGAGGCTTATACCTCAGCGGAGTCCTTATAGGAGCCATAGGAGTAGTGATGGATGTGAGTATGTCCATAACCTCAGTGGTCTTTGAATTAAAAAGTCAAAATCCTAATTTGAACTTTTCTAGCCTTGTGAAATCAGGGTTAAAGGTGGGTAGAGATATAATGGCAACCATGGTAAACACCTTGATACTGGCATATGTTGGCGGCTCTATGCCAATACTTCTGATATTTCACTTTATGAATATGCCTCTAGGCAGGCTCGTCAGTATAGAGATGCTGTCCACTGAGATAATAAGGTCCTTATGCGGTAGTATTGGTTTAATATTAACTATTCCACTGACCTCATTAATAGCAGGTATGATGGTTCCAAGCTTTAAAGGTAGAAAAAGAGGATATAGGTATAGAAGTCAATAGTATAAGAGCTCTATGTGCGTATATTTTTATTTTAACTAAAACTATTTACAGTTGGAAAATGATGTGATAATATATAGACATGATAATGATAATCGTTATCAACTTCATGTTTAGGAGGGATGCCAGTGGCAAAGTGTTCTGAATCCTGTGTATTATCCCATAAGAAAAATAATGACTTTATTGGATGGCTTGTGGAAACTTTAGGCTCCGTACTAATGGGTTCAAAGCCTGCTGAAATCCTTAGCTTTCCAAAATACGAAAAACAGCTATCTAGAAAGATTGCAAGTATAGAAAAACATATTGGAAGATGTAAAAGAATTGAATATAAATTATTTAGAAGTAAAAATGGTAATATAAAAATACTATTTTATAATCGACAGACATTAGACGAAAGCCTAAGGTATTTTAGCAACAAAACATTCCTTAGAAGTCTTGGATATCCAAAGCAGTACGATTTAGATGAATACTTAAATATAATTATAGAAAAAATACAAAAGGGGTTGATGCCCCATGAAATAGGAGTTTTTCTAGGGTATCCTTTAAAAGATATAATCGGATTTATTGGACATCCATCATTAAAGCTCACTAAAATTAATAGTTGGAGGGTTTATGGAGATCCAACTCTATCGGATAAGAGATTTAACGAATTTTTAGAAGCAAAGAATGAGGTAAAGAGATTACTTCAATTTAACAGCCCAGAAAAGCTTCTCGTATCTATGTAAGATCATTGTTTTTAAATGATTTGAACCAAGGCATAAAATATAGAAAACTAATGTGTCCCCAGGACATCTTTTTTTGGGAGGCAAGAATGATTCATAGCTTTGAAGAATTGTCAGATGATTTTGTGCTGTATCATGATATAATCCAGTGTCTAGTAGGGGCCTTAGAAGCCAAGGATTTGTATACTAGAGGTCATTCCATGAGAGTTGGTGACATGACCTATGAGCTTGCAAGGAAAATAGGCTTAAGAGGAGAAGAATTAGAGTTTATACATATAGCTGCACATCTACATGATATAGGTAAGATAGGTGTACCAGACGAAATACTAAATAAAGAAGGTCAGCTAACTGAAGATGAATGGAATACTGTCAAAAGGCATCCTGAAATTGGAAGTAATATACTTAATTGTTCAAATAAGCTTAGAGGGATTTCTAGACTCGTTCTTCATCACCATGAGAGATGGGATGGTAAAGGATACCCCTGCGGAATAAAAGGTGAATCTATTCCACTAGGCTCTAGAATAATAGCGATATGTGATTCCATAGATGCTATGACCTCCAGCAGACCCTATAGAAATTCTCTATCCTGGGAGCTGTGTAAAAGAGAGATTCACAGCAATAAAGGCAAGCAGTTTGATCCCTTCTTAGTTGATGCAGTGGAGGAGCTATGGGATGAGTGGGAAAAAAGCTTTGGACGTAAGTAGATATAGTAAAGGCACTAAGTAGAAATAAGCTTAGTGCCTTTACTATCAATAACTAACCTTTGAATAATAGCCTTCACATAATGAATAGAAGTAATCATTGTCAAAGCTTTTCAGAAAATCCCAATCAGGGTATAAAAGCTTACAATTATTTTCCTCGGCTAAATCCGGCAGTTTAACATCTGGATGACATGGTATTATTCCACCTGCTGACGTCAAAATCTCCTGATGGGATTTTCCAAGGATGGTTTCTGATATCCATTTAACGTATAAAGCATCGGAAGTATTTTTTACAGCACAATACGATGGAACTGCTACAGCTCCTTCCTTAGGCCAAATGGAAATAATGTTATTTATTCCAGACCTCATTGCAAATATTGTTGGAACAATAGCTATAGGAGCTTCACCCGTCATTACCTTTCTAAAAGCAGCAGCCGGCATAGTGGTAATAGTACTACTTCTTAAAAAATTTTCTGCCTTTTCCCTTCCAAACAAATACCATATGGATTTTAGTATTGATCTTCCAGCTGAATTATGTATCCCACCAAAGACTACCTTCTTTTCATAATAGGAATCAAGTAAGTCTTCAAAAGAATTGGGAATCCTTTCTTTAGGAAGCAGGCTTTTATTTACCACAAAGATTAGAGGTACGACAATAAAGGGGGCTAGAAAACCTGATGGGTCAATAATATTTGAACCTTCTATCTCTTTTCTTACAGAAAGCAGTTTACTTGCACTGGAGAGATTATTATTAATACGGGGAATTATATTCTTGTCTTGAAAAATATCTAAATCTGTAGAAATGATTAAATCAGCTTCGATTGTTCCCCTGCATAAATCTTCTATGACTTTATCCCTTAAGCTCATTTTTTTACCTAAACCGTAATATTCAAAGCTAATAATATTCTCCTTTTCAGAGGCTTTCAAAGACTTATCTATGTAAGCCATTTCCTTTGGATTTAGTAAACATACATTATTCCAATAAACCTTAAAGCCCATAAAAACACTCCTTTTCAAGCTGTTTTCCTCTGCGTAAATCATCTCTAATGGTTTCTGTAACTTTATTGATACTATGAAGCTGCTTGAGTAAAGAAAGCTCATATGGGTTTCTATTAATTATCTTTGATATGCCGCCATTTTTCATAACAATTCTTTTATGGCCATATAGAGCTAATAAAGGATCATGGGTAACAACAAGAACAATTTTATCTGAATCCACAAGTATTTTCATTGCTCTGAGCCTATCTATACCGGCGTTTTCAATTTCATCAATCAAAATTATGGGAGTAGTTCCATTTATGGCTACGTCAGCTATCATCAATGCCCTTGACTGGCCGCCGCTTAGAGTAGTCAAGGAAAAATGACCAAGTATTTTCTCACCGCTAAGCTCATTGGCATACTCAAGTATTTTTTCTACCGATTTGATATCATCAGGAAAATTAGTACATTTCAAACGCATTTTAAGAAAATTTATTACAGACATATCAAGTATGAAATGCATATTCTGAGACAAATGAGACACCAATCTATTTTGATAGCTGCTTCTAAGGTGCTGGGGTGATATGCCATCATCAATAAGAATTTTACGTTTAGTAAGACCAAAGCCATCACTTAAACATTCTATATCTTCAATTAACTGGGTTTTTCCTGAACCCGTTGGTCCCACAATAGTGTAAATCTTCCCCTTTTCCAGATATAATTCTCCTATCAATTCCCTGTTTTCATTTTTATCCTGACCGCCAATAATAAGGAGATTTTTAAACATAACTAAAATCACTTCCTTTGGAAAAATCCATTTTATTTATAATACCCTGTTGATACATACCTCCTATTCTTATCTCCCCTACACAATAAGAGCAGGTTGCACTGGGCATGCTGTGGCGTAAAATATCGCCATCAATACTATCGTAGGATGGGGAATTCAAGATAATATTTCCAACTCTTTGACTTCCAAAACCACTTAAACCATTTACCTCTAAAATTTGAGCAGTGGGATTAAGCTGAATAAGATTGTAGACAAAAACCTCTCTTTCTGCCTGTGAAACCATATCAACCTTAGAAATTAAAATAATATCAGAGGTTGTAACAATTGGTCCCAGCTTCTTAGGAACCTTTATGCTGGATAAACAATCGATTAAGCATATGTTTAATGCACGGTCTATAAAAGGGGCACACCTATTACATAATCCTGCAGTTTCAACAATGAGGTAATCGGCACCACTTTTTTTAGCCCAGTTAAAGATTTCAATTATATTTATTGCTAGGAAGTGGTCAGGACATAAATTTTCACTTAGGCCTGTTATCACAGGAATATTCAAAGCTTCATATACCCTTTCGTCATCGCTTGTTAGACAATCTAATTTAGCAACAGCAATCTTTGCATTAAAGCCCTTTAAATACTTTATTGTTTTAAAAAGAATTGAAGTTTTTCCTGAGGCTGGAGGCCCCGCTGCGATTACAAGCTTCATAAAAATACCTCCTAAAGAATGATAATGATAATGATAATCTATTGCAATCATAAAAATAGTATAATATAATTTAAAAAAAGAGGCTGTCTCATATAAGACAGTTAGGAGAAAATAATATGTACGATATAATCAAAACTACACCCATATTCAACTCAGTCCATGAAGAAGGTCTAAAAAGGATATTTAGCGAGATAGATTATAAAATAATTGACTATACTAGTGGAGAAACAGTATTTACTGAATTTGATTTTAATTCATCAATGGGGATGTTATTAAAGGGGATAGTAGAGGTTCAAAAAATACATTACTCTGGAAAAATTATAATTCTTAATAGAATGTCTAGAGGTGAGCTTTTAGGAATATCAGCACTTTTTAATAATAAAAATTACTACCCGGTAAGAATTGTAGCAAAGAATGATTGCAAAATACTTTTTATATCTGAAGAAGAGCTTTTAAAGATATTTGAGAAGGATTCCACTATTCTACGCAGCTACCTATCCTTTATAAGTGACAGAATATATTTTCTTAACAAAAGAATAGAAAGCTTTACCCATGAAAGCATTCATGAAAGAATACTTTGCTTTCTTGAAAGTGAAAAAGAAAGACAAAACAATGGAGATGAAATAATACTAAAATATTCAAAACAAGAGTTATCGGAATATTTATGTATAAGCAGAGCATCCCTTTATAGAGTCCTTAAGGATTTAAGCGAAGATGGGTATATTAAGTGGGATAAGAACAAAATTATTTATCTTAAAAAAATGCTTTAAAAGCTCAAAAGCTTTGCCAAAGCATCTTCATTTAAAATAGTAATAGTTTTATTTTGTATAGCTATAACTTTTTCATTACAGAGTATTTTTAGCTCTCTAAATAAAGATGGACGGGATACGTTTAGATGTTCTGCCCATGTTTTTTTTGAATAGGGCAAAGTGATAGAATTACCAGATTTGTACTCATCCATTAGATATAATAATGAAAATGCAACTTTCTGCTGAATAGATGAATAGGATAATAACTCAGTTTTTAGATTTAATAAGAGTAATCTGTTAGCAAAGGAGCTTAAGAAATTATTAAGTAAGACAGTATCTTCCGATATTAACTTAATCATATTTTCCTTAGAGATAAGCAGAACAGTACTTTTAGTTTTTGAATAGATATTGCATGGATAGGCATTTGCACTGGAAAAAACAGAGCCTTCTCCAAACAATTCTCCTCTCCTTTTATATAGTATACTGATTACCTTTCCAGAAGCTAGATTTTTTTGAACCTCAATAGAACCATCTAAAATAATGCCAATATACTTTGTAGACTGGTCAATTCTAAAGATCAATTCCCCTCTTCCATAATGCTTCACAATATATTCTATGCAGGCCAAAGCCTTTTTAATTTCATCTTGGGTTTTGTTTTTAAAAAGAACTGAATTAAAAAGCATAGTAAATAAATTTTTCATAGTGATACCTCCAAATTCATCAAAAAGTATCCGTAGATACTGAAAATATAAATCTATTATAATATAATGATAAGAGAAAGTAAATGATAAGGATTATCATTATCGACGGAGGTCATTATGTACAGCATAGGAATTGATATTGGATACTCTACTTTAAATTCTATAGTATTAGATAGTGAAAAAAATAAGGTATTTAAAAATAATGTATTTCATCATGGAAATATAAGTACTCTGTTAAAGATAGAATTAGAGAATATAAGAGAAAAATTCAATATAGAAGCTTGTTATATAGGATTTACAGGAGAGCAGGGTAAGCTGTTTAAAAGATATCATATCAACGATATATCGGCATTAATTGAGGGCTCAGTATATACAAAGGAAAATATTAAAACCATCATAGAGATAGGTGCACAAAGCTCCAGATATATCACTGGCTTTGAAAAAAATTCAAGGACAAATATAAAAATCTCATCTAATTCAAGCTGTTCGGCTGGTACAGGTTCCTTTTTAGAGGAACAAGTCTCTCGATTGGGTATAGACCTTGATGAATATGCAAGCTATGTGGAAAGAGCAACTAAGATACCTAGAATTGCCGGAAGGTGTAGTGTATTTTCTAAAACAGATATGATTCACCATCAGCAAGAAGGAGTAGAAATCGAAGATATACTGCTGGGATTATCCTATGCCCTTGTCAGAAACTACAAGGCAAACGTTGTACAGCGTATTAAAGTTGAAAGGCCAGTAATATTCATTGGTGGAGTGGCTAAAAACCAAGGTGTTGTAAAGGCATTGAAGGATATATTCCAATTCTCAAAGGGTGATATTTTTATTCCTGATGATTGTATGAATATAGGAGCTTTAGGAGCTGCCTTAGCAGCAAACAGCAATCAGACTTCATATAAGCTAAAGGATATATTTAAAGATATAAATGAAATGCAGTCAAGGGCAAGAAATTTATTACCATATAAGCCCCTTGGAAAATATGGAAATAAAGACAGTAAAGATAAACATATATGCAAGGCCATAAAGGCTGGAGCTGTTGAAGGTTATCTCGGTATAGATATAGGCTCCACCAGTACAAACTTTGTGCTAATTGATGGGAATAAAGATGTTTTAGCCTATAGATATTTAAAAACCAAGGGAAATCCTAAAAGAGCCTCTGAGCTTGGCATGGAGTCTATTCAAAATGAGTTTAAAAATAGACTGATTATTAAGGGAATAGCTACAACTGGCTCAGGAAGAAATATGATTGGGAAAAAGCTTAAAGCGGATTTAATTGTTAATGAAATCACAGCCCAGGCAAAGGGAGCTGCCGAGCTAGATAAAGATGTAGATACGATTTTTGAAATCGGGGGACAAGATTCAAAATATATCAGAATAAAGGATGGCAGAGTTATTGATTTTGAAATGAACAAAATATGTGCTGCCGGAACCGGTTCATTTATTGAGGAGCAAGCTAAAAAACTGGGAATCCCCATAGAAGAATACGAGAATGCTGCATTAAAGGGAGATAAACCTTTAAATTTAGGTGATAGGTGTACAGTATTTATAGAAGGTAATATCTCCAAAGCCATAGCAGAAGGAAGCTGCAAAGAGGATATTACTGCTGGACTAAGCTATTCAATAGTTAGCAATTATTTAAATAGAGTTGTGGGAAATAAATCCATAGGAAATAAAATCTTCTTACAGGGAGGAATAGCCCATAACCAGGCGGTGATTAACGCCTTTAGGTCAGTACTTGGCAAAGCAGTTATAGTGCCTCCTTTTTTTAGCGTCACAGGAGCTTATGGTGCGGCAGTATTAGCTAAAGAGGAGATTGAGAATAAAAGGGATAAAAAAATAATAAAAGATACAACAAGGGATGTTGAAAGTGAAATTGAAAGCTTATTTTTAAAGGGATATACAAGTGAAGCTGATAAAGACAGGCTTACTATAGGAATTCCTAGAGTTCTATTTCTACACAAGCTATTTCCTATGTTCAACAAATTCTTTAAAGAGCTAGGCTTTAACGTCATACTATCAGAAGCAACCAATAAAGAGATTATCGCCTTAAGTCAAGAGTATTCTTTAGATGAAACATGTTACCCTATTAAGCTTATAAACGGACATGTGGCAAAGCTTATCAATAAAGGCGTTGATTATATATTCCTGCCCAGCTTATACACGATGAAGCATGAAGTATCTAAGACAAGGGAGGATTATGCATGTGTATATATGCAAACCGCACCGAGAATTGTATCCTATGTAATGGATTTAGAAGCTAAAGGAATTAAACTTCTATCTCCAGCCCTTTCCTTTAAATTCGGGAAAAAATACATGATGGAAACCCTAATGAAGTTAGGAAAAGAACTGGGAAAAAACAGGGTACAAACCACATTGGCTTTAACGAAGGGAATGAAAAGACTTAAACAATTTCAAAAAGAAGTTGAAGATTTAGGTAAAGAGATTATTGATAATCTAAAGGAGGAGGAGAAGGCCTTTGTAATCATAACTAGAGCCTATGGAATAGCCGATAAAGGTCTTAATATGGAAATACCAAAAAAACTAAGGGAAATGGGCCATAAAGTCCTAACCCTATCCAATCTTCCAGCCCATGATTATGATATATCAGAGGACTACCCTAATATGTACTGGCCCTTTGGACAGCATATACTATCGGGATCAAAGATTGTAAAAGAAAGCAAGAATCTTTATGCAATATATCTTACTAATCACGGGTGCGGCCCGGATACAATGCTGAGTCATTACTTCAAAGAAGAGATGAAGGGCAAGCCATACCTACACATAGAAGTTGACGAGCACTCATCAAATGTTGGGGTTATGACTAGACTAGAAGCATTCATTGATAGCCTAAAGACCAGCAAAGACAATGGAGGGAAAAAAAGAGAGGATAATGACATAAAGAATAATATTAAGCCCAGGGAAGCAATTAGGTATATACCGTATCTGTATCCATACAGTCATATACTTGAAGGTATATTTAAAAGAAAAGGCATCAATGCCAAGATACTACCGCCTACCAGCGAAGAATCAATAGAAATAGGTAAAAAATACTCCATATCAAAGGAGTATCTATCCTTAACAGCTTTACTTGGAGACATTTTTTCCAATATTGAAGAAATGAAGACAAAAAAAGCAAGTATATGGCTTCCGAAAAATGAAGGAAGCGAAACCAGTGGACAGTACAGTCGATTGCTAGAGCAAAAAATTAAACTGGCAGGATACGAATACATTAAAGTTGAGTCCCCCTTTATAGAAGATATATTGGAAGATGAAAAATACGGAATAGATTTTGGACTTGCGTTAATTGCAGGAGACATTATAATGGCTTCAAAAAAAGAAATACGCAGTGATAATCTAAAAGTAGTGCTTGAAAATATTGAGGCTGGTAATTTTAATGAGGAGCTATTGACTAAAATGGCTGACTATACCTATAAGCAATTGGGCAAGAAGGATTATGAGAAGTCTATATATGTATTGGGAGAGCCTCAGATAATATTTAACCCTATACTAAATAATTATCAGCTTGAAAAGCTGGAGGAGAAAAATAGAGTTAGCTATATGCCCCTTTCTGAGATGATGTATTTTAAATGGACAGATTATCTAAAAAAAGAAAAAAGTCCCCATGGATTACTTAAAAAGAATCTGCTGCAGATAAAAAGTATAATATGTAATGTTTCAAAGGCCCTTAAAGAACACAGTCCATTTGATAATGCTTTAGATGAAATGATAAAAATGGCTGATTCTAAACTTCCCATATACTCAGGAGGAAATGGAAGATATAGAATGATTAAGCAGTTTAGATGTCCAGCTAAAACAAATGGTTTATTAGTTTTTAGCTCAATGTATGAAAACACTGGAACTATAATAAAGCTTTTAAAGGATAAGCATGAAAAGGAATTTATGTATCCAATAATTGAATTATCCTTTGATGGAAGTAAACATAGCGGTAATGATGAAAGGATTCAAAATTTCATTTATTACATATAGCACATTTATTTAAAATCAGTAAAACTAGGAGAATAAAATGATTGTAAAATTAGAAAATATTTACAAAAGCTATGGCTCAGTAGATGTTTTAAAGGATATTTCATTAAACATAGAAAAGGATGAGATTCTTTGTATTCTAGGTCCGTCAGGATGTGGAAAATCAACGCTGCTAAATATTATTTCAGGATTGCTTCAGTCTGATGTAGGGTCTGTTAACAGAATCACCGATAGAATTGGATATGTCTTTCAAGAGGATAGACTATTACCTTGGAAGACCGTATACGAAAATATAAAATTTGTCGAAGATAAGACCCCGCAAAAAGATGTATATAAACTAATAGCAGATATAGGCTTAGAGGGGTTTGAAAACTGTTTTCCCCACGAGCTCAGCGGAGGAATGAGGCAGCGCTGCTCCATAGCAAGGGCCTTCAACTACCATTCAGAATTTCTCTTAATGGATGAACCCTTTAAGTCCTTGGATTATACATTGAGAATAAAAATGATAGGACAATTGATAAAGGTTTGGGAGAAGACAAGTAATTCAATAATTTTTGTCACCCATGAAATCGACGAAGCACTATTACTTGGAAATAAGGTTATTGTACTGACAAATAGACCTGCCCAGATAGCTAAAACCTTTGAGATTAAAATTAAGCAAAGTGAAAGAAAACTCAGCAGCAAAAATCTAACAGAAATTAGAAATGAGATAATAGGTTTAATGATTGAGCTAAATAGTTAAACCCCTAAGCCACACATCTATAAGGGGTAACCTGATTAGTTTTCTATTTAAATTAACTGTAAAGATAAAGGCTTTTAAACCTTAATTAAATTTTCAAAGAAAGCAATGAATGCTTCTACATTTTTTTCTTTGAAAATATTAAATTAACTCGTTGTGCTAGTAAATCATTAATTTTAGTTTATCAATACTTAAGGGGGTTTTGATATTTCATTTGAGTGATTTTTATGAACCTGTTTTA
>JANQEZ010000102.1 GCA_028278115.1 Clostridia bacterium | reverse complement strand
TATCCTAAGCATAGCTGCCCCTTTACTAATATTATTATCATTTTTAAATAAGGCCTCCTCTATCATTCTTTTTTCAAGTTTTTCAACAGCCTCATTTAGGGGTAAATCTTCCCTTACAGCCTCTACACTTATTTTATGATAAAAATTCACTAGTTTTTTAGGAAGGTAATCCAGAGTTATAGTGTCTCCATCTATAATATTGATGGCTCCCTCAATAACATTCTCAAGCTCCCTTACATTTCCAGGCCAGTCATAGCTTTGAAATATAGAAGCTACTTCTCCAGATATCCCCTTTATATTCCTATATATTTTTCTATTAATTTTTTTGATGAAATGCTCTGTTAAAAGGGGAATATCCTCCTTTCTCTCCTTTAAGCTTGGTACATCTATTGCTATAGTATTTATTCTATAGTACAAATCCTTTCTAAGCTCTCCCTTTTCAACTGCTATCTCTGGAGCAACATTTGTGGCGGCAATAATTCTCACATCTACCTTTTTTGTCTTTATATCTCCGAGTCTACGGATTCTGCCATCCTGAAGCACCCTAAGCAGCTTGGCTTGAAGCTCAAGTGTCATGGAATTAATCTCATCTAGGAAAAGTGTTCCACCATGGGCAAGCTCAAATAATCCCGGTCTATCACTTGCATCAGTAAAGCTTCCCTTAACTGTGCCAAAGAGTATTCCCTCCAGTAAACTAGCAGGCAGTGCAGCACAGTTTTGGGCAACAAAGGACATATTCTTTCTTCTTCCAGCATTATGTATAGCCTGTATCAAAAGCTCCTTGCCAGTACCCGTATCTCCGTAGACTAAAATAGGTGAAGAAGACAGAGCAGCCTTTGCCCCTATAGATTTTATCTTAAGCAGTTCTCTACTATTTCCAATTATATTATCAAAGGTATATTTTACTTCGTCATTTACTATACTCTCCTTATTCCTTCCCCCATATATCTTGTTTTGAAGCTCTATAAGCTTTTCCGATAAGGCTTTAACATCTGTTATATTCCTGGAAATCTCTATGGCTGCCGCAACCTTATCATTTATTTTTATGGGAAGAGTTGAATTTATTGTTGTGATCTTCTTTCCCTTATAGTTAGTGAAGGTCTGCTCTGTATTATATATTGGTATTCCCGTCCTTAAAACCCTAAAAAGAGTACTGGTCTGCTCTTCAAGGGATGGATAAATATGAAATATATGCTTGCCAATTACATCTTCTCTATTAATATCATCTAGTATTGCTGCTGTTCGATTACAATATATAAGCTTGCCCTTTCTATCTATGACTTGGATTCCATCGCTAACATAATCTAAAATAATTTCCACGTTTTTTCTGTTTAACAGATTATCCATAGCTTCTCCTTTCCACAGCCGATTTTTCGGCTGTATGTGCCCAAAATTCGTCAGTGAGGTTAAAATGAATACGCCTTGCGACGCATTTTTTTAGCTCTAATTCACATTTTTTCTAAAGCAGGCAATTCTAATATAGTCAATATTTCCTTCAAAACTATCCTAAAGCAGCTTAATAGCTTTAGTAGAGGTATTAATTTTTCTCTGCTTAATCGTCTATAGAGGACAGTGTCATTTATCTTATAGAATAGCTTACATAATTCATTAGCATATTTTATGAATTTATAGGGTTGGTTTTGAAAAACAGCGTTAATTACAGCCTCTTTAAACTCTAGAATTTTTTTAACCATTTCCTTTTCCAATTGATTATTTAAGTAATCCACCTTAAATCCATGTATATTATCTATATCCAATCCTTCATTTTTAAATATATTTATTATAGAGCCTATCCTGCTGTAGGGGTACATAATATATCTCAGTTCATCCTTAGTAAATTCTATAATTCCTTCACTACTCATGGCTTTGTTACAAAGGGTATATTTTACTCTGTCCAGACCCAATGCTTCTAAAAGCTCATCAGAAGTAATATCATTAACCTCAAAGCCATTTTTAAGTACTTTAACACCTTCTACTATCAATAGATTCTTGCTAATATCTTTAAATAAATCTTGATTTAGTGTATGACAAAAAATAATACTGTCTTTTAGCTCATTTTTATCTTGGGTTATTTCTATCCCCTTAAAGTTAGAGAGCAGATAGTTTATATTTAAGTTAACCTCATAATCTTTAACTAATAGCTTTCTTCTAATATTAATCCCAGCAAAGCTATATAAATTACCTAAATAATACATATTTATAAAAGTCCTAAAATTTTCAAGGGTAAAAATCTCCTGGATATTTTCTAAAATCATAACTAGCTTGGTATTTTTCGCCTTTAGATTGATATTTTTAAAATCCCCGCTTTCTATGGTCTTTAGACTATCCCTTATAAATCTATCTTCCTTTATATAAAAATTTATGAAACCAGAACCCATGATTTTTATCTCATCTAAAAAATCACATTTTAGGCTAAGCCTGTCCTTTATTTCCTCTCCCAGCTCTTTAGGTGTGGAACTGAGCTTTCCCGCTAATTTCATGGCAATATTTGTTGTAAAATCTCCATACTCCTTTTTCTTAGGAACTTCTATGGAGACGTCTTTCTCATTAATAGACATAATACCTATCTCTTTTATAGCCTCAATCAATATTGTCTTTAGCTTTTCTTTGATTTTTACCACCTCGTATAGGCTGCACTCTTTTCCGTCGTATCTCATCAGTCCGTTACATAAAGAAGCAAACTACTAAGCTAAGCCTCTGATAACTATTCCTCTCATACCGCTGCAGTAGTCCCAATAGTATGTCCTAAAGGAATGTAACTGGAAACAGACCATAGATACTCAAAAGGTTGTAGCTGTCTTTACATCACTTCAATATCCAGCTTATTCGTGCCCTCGGAAAGCCCTTGAAGACTTATTCTATATTCTATGGAAATAGTGCCTTTATCCTCCTGAGTGAGCTCATATTCTAATTTTTTCGTAAGTATCTCCATTCTAAAGTTTCCATAGGGAGTACTGTAGTTTGTTACATGTCTTTTTCCCTTTTCAAATACTAGCTGCGAAGTTGCATTACCAAACCTTCTCATTTCAATCTTGTCCTCTAAAATCTTTAGAGTGGTTGTACACCCATCCATTCCCGACAGTTCAGATTCCTCATAAACTATATATTTAGCATTATTTCTTTCGTAAAATTTCCCCTCTGTCATGAGTTCTATAGTATCTTCTTCTTCTCCTACAGGCATTTGACTTCCCTTAATCTTTAGTATTACACTTTTCATTTATAAAAACCTCCAATTGTTAAACTACTCATATTTCATAATTGCCATCAATGCAATTATTTATTTTCTTCATACCTCTCAAGTGCAAGCTGTATCAGCTTATCTATAAGCTTATCATAGGGCAAACCTGTTTCCTGCCATAATAGTGGGTACATGCTGAACTTCGTAAAGCCTGGCATTGTATTTATCTCATTTATATATACTTTATTAGTTTCTTCCTCCAAGAAAAAGTCAACCCTAGATAGTCCACTACAGTCCAAGGCTCTATATGCCTTCACCGCCATTTCTCTTACTTCATGGGACTTATCGGCTGGAATATTAGCTGGAATTATAAGCTTTGATTTTCCACCATCAAAATACTTGGCTTCGTAATCGTAAAATTCATGGGAGGGTATAATTTCTCCAACAACAGATGCCTGTGGATTATCATTGCCTAAAACCCCACACTCTATTTCCCTACATATGATTGCTCTTTCTACTAGTATTCTCCTATCATATTTGGCGGCGTCCTCAAGACCACTTATTAACTCCTTTCGATTATGGGCCTTTGTAATACCTAAGCTGGACCCAAGATTTGCAGGCTTGATAAAAATAGGGTATTGAAACTGCTTTTCTATAATAGAAATATACTCCTCCATATGGCTGTTTAGTTTATTTCTTAGAGCTACAAAATATTCTACAACGTTTAAACCTTCTAATTCAAATAGTTTTTTTGCATATACTTTATCCATACACAGGGAAGATGCCAATACCCCAGCCCCAACATAGGGAATGTCGGCAATTTCTAAAAGCCCCTGTATAGTTCCATCTTCCCCATAGGGACCATGAAGCACAGGAAAAATCACATCTATTTTTTGAGAAAGTCCCGGAGGTATTATATCTGACAAATCACAATCATTTTTCCCTACAGGAACAATAGAAAAGACATTTTCTTTAGGCCTGTGGACTAAGAGTTTATTCGATATACCTTCCCACTCTCCACTCTCTATTTCTTCTATGGGACCATTATATATCATCCATCTGCCCTCTTTTGTTATACCTATAGGGACTACATTGTACTTTTCTTTATCTATGGCATTTAAAATTGACGCAGCAGACATCAAGGAAACTTCATGTTCAGCAGATTTTCCTCCGAAAATAACACC
>JANQEZ010000080.1 GCA_028278115.1 Clostridia bacterium | reverse complement strand
TCAGGCTGTTGACAAACCCGAATTTCTTCGTTGTTGCCTCAAGTGAGAACTCTTACGTATTTCTTTATACGCTGCGACCTCTCACTTTCAGCACGCCTCAAACTTCGGATTTCTCAAAAGCCTGTCATCTTGTTGACTTTGTCAACAATCTGAAATCAAGAACTAAAAAATGTTCTTGATTTTTTTGGGTTTAAAAGACAAAATATAAAAGAAGGAAAACTACATTGCAATAGAGAAATATTGTTATAATATGCCAATTTTTATGGCGAATATATCTATAGGACATCCTATGTAGAAAGGAAGATAAAGACATGGCTAAAGAAGTATTTGAATGGATAAAGACCATAGCTGTATCTGTTATAATTGCATTACTTATTACCACCTTTATAGCAAGACCTACCCTGGTAAAGCAAGAATCAATGTACCCTACACTACATGAAAATGATTATTTGATACTAGATAAGCTTTCATATAGATTCCAAGAGCCTGAAAGAGGAGATATCGTTGTGTTTAATGCTGCATTAGTTAATGACAGTAGAGATGATAGAGATTTAATTAAAAGAGTAATTGGTCTAGAGGGAGATCATGTAGTTGTAAAGGATGGTAAAACATATTTAAACGGTGAGAAGGTGAAGGAAGTATATCTAAATGGAAGCTATAAACGTGGTGATGTGGATATAGTTGTTCCAGAGGATAAAGTCTTTGTCATGGGAGATAATAGAGAGGTTAGCTTTGACAGCAGGGATATTGGGCCAATAGGCATACAGACCATAAGAGGGAAGGTCTTAGTTAGACTCTATCCATTTGATAGGATTGGGAGAGTTGATTAGGGAAAAAATTTCTTTATTATATAGATGTGTGATTTAGAAGTTTTGCTTTTAATGCTTTGCTGTGAGCTGTCAGCCATTAGCTATTAGCCAAATTAAGCATTGTAGTTTTGGTCTGCGAAATATTTAGAAAAAAGGTTAAATTTTAGGGTTACACATATATATTCTTAGGCAACTTGATAGCATCAATAGAATATATTATTAATGACTATATATCATAGAAGAAGGAGTACTTATATGAATAAGCTGTCTAGAAATGATTCATGCTGGTGTGGCTCCGGTAAGAAGTATAAAAAATGTCACTTGGAAAAAGATGATTTACTAAGAAAGTATGAGCTTGAAGGCTATAGAATCCCTTCAAGAAGCTTAATTAAATCTAAAGAGCAAATAGATGGTATAAGAAAAAGCGGAGAGCTGACTAAAAAAATTCTCAATATGTTAGAGAAGCATATTTGCCAAGGAATTACAACCAATGAAATAGATAAAATAGTATATGAATTTACTATTAAAAATGGAGGGGAGCCTGCTACACTAAACTACAAAGGTTATTCTAAAAGTATATGTACATCTATAAATGATGTAGTATGTCACGGAATACCAGATGAAACCGTATTAAATGAAGGCGATATTATCAATGTAGATGTTAGCACTATTTTAGATGGTTACTATTCCGACTCAAGTAGAATGTATTGTATAGGCAATATTTCAGATGAAGCAGATAAGCTCGTCAAAACAGCTAAGGAATGTTTAGAAATAGGAATAGATATGGTAAAGCCCTATGAAAGTCTAAATAAGCAAGGGGTTGCCATAGAGGCCTATGCTGCTCGGATGGGCTTTTCTGTTGTTCAAGATTTAGGAGGTCATGGTATTGGGCTGAAATTCCATGAAGAACCCCATGTACATCATTTTGATACCGAAGATAATAATATTATCCTATTGCCAGGAATGGTATTCACCATAGAGCCCATGATAAATGAAGGTATTTACCTATGCAGGCTTTTAGAGGATGAATGGACTATAAAAACTTTAGACGGTGGTCTATCAGCCCAGTGGGAGCATACTGTTTTAGTAACGGAGACTGGAGCAGAAATTTTAACTTAATATGGGTAAAGAATCGTGAGTTTTACCATTTCATTCATTTTATTATAAAGGACAGACATAAAATTTTAGATTATAAAATAAAAATATTTCTATAGGTTTTTGGATATATGGTTATTTTATAATTTGATTATGAGATGTTAATTCCGACAAAAAAAGACTGAATTTTCAGAAAAAAATATGGATATTTTATTTAATCTATGGTATAATATGTATTAAGAAGATAAACTTCTTCTTAATACAGATTCTAATTCACTCTTTTGGTAGTATGGTAGTATTTTTGAATAGGATTTGTGAAAAATAAGTAAAAAAAGAATTAAGAAATTCTAGTTAGTAAAATTTCACCTGTTTTGTATTAGATTTTAGTTTAAAGTTTTCTATTAAAGTGCAAATGCTAAATCTAGATTCAAGGTAAGTAGATGCTTGACGTTAGTATCTCAGAAATTGAACTATGTAACAATTGTTTGCTAGAAATTGAAAGGAATGAGGAGTAAATAGATTTAGAAGAGTTAAAGTTTTTAAGTGAATTAGAATCTGATTGATAGCCGATTTTCATGTAATAATATGAGGATCGGTTATCTTATTTTTTTGGTACTACAAAGTGAAAAAGAGTTGGAATATTTAAGAAAATATGATAAAATTATTCATATGAAAACGTTTCCGGTAACGATACCGGAAATTGGATTGATGTTTATTAAGTTTTTTATATTTAAGGGGGATTAACATGGTAAAAAAGGTTAAGAAAAACCAAAGTAAAAGGA
>JANQEZ010000041.1 GCA_028278115.1 Clostridia bacterium | reverse complement strand
TATAAGTTAAGTTTTACTCTAAAAACCCTATAGCACAAGGGGTTAATTTAAGGTATTCTTTAATCAAATTTTCTAATCACTGCATCTCCCTCAAGCTTTATTTTTAACAGCCATTCTCCCTCTGTTTCATTTCCAACAGCCTTAATTCTGCTTTTGCCCCTTGGAACCTTCATTTTTATTGTTCCTGTTTGCCCTTGCTCTAAGATATTTCTTACTTCATTATCAGGAGTTATTAATACGATTTTTAATTCCCCTTTGTTTACATTGGTATCGTATTCAATAGTAAATGAACCATCGCCATCGGATTCTATCACCCAAATGGTATCCATCCCTATAAAGTTTCTGTATTTCATATTTGATTCATTATGGGTGGTGCTTCCAACTTGACTTGTAAAGATATAGCTGTCAATGTCTTGTGCTATCATTGAATCATCATAGTATATGCTTTTTTGATATGCACTTATACTGCAAGCAGTAGTAAGTGATGTTAATACTAATATTAAAAAAAGTAACACTATTGCTTTAAGTTTTTTCATAGCCTCTCTCCCCCTAAATTCCCTATAAAATAATCCCTAACAATAATTTCCCATTATATAATAACCCAATTAAATGTAAAAAGTTAAATTCGGTCTATTTTTTTTATAAAATTCTATCCTGCCCTCCCTTGTCTTGGTATGGAACTCAAAAAAATGACCATCGGGGTCTCTAAAGTATATTGACCTTCCCTCTTCTTCATGCCTTGGTCTTCCCTCTTTAATGTCAATGTTTAACTCTTTTAGTCTCTCTAATTCAGGCTCATAGTCCTCTTCATCAATTGAAAAACATATATGGGTATATGATTCATGTATCTCATTTCTACCTATATTATCCTGGGCATTTAATGCAAGCCATAAGCCGTTCAAATCAAAGTAAGCCAGTCTATGACCTACCTCCGTACCTTTAACTAATAATTTAGCCCCAAATACCTTACTATAAAATTCAATGGATTTTTCTATATTGCTTACTGAAATAGTTATGTGATTTATTCCTTTTAAGTTCATTACTTTTCACCTCGTAAAATTTTTATTCTATTTCCTTCCCCTATATACCGCAGTTCTAAGCTCATTAATATATTCTTTCTTTTCAGGCATATCGCTTTCAATTGCATGACTCACAGCTAGTTCTATATCATAGGGAACTCTAACTAATGAAATAGTAAATGCTGCATTCTCCTTAGATTTATACATACCTTCAATAACTGCATATGAAGCTTGTGTGATATCTAAAGGATTACCTACACTGCCGGAATTAAAGAGCGTCTTATTTAAAAAATTATCTATATGTGCTCCATGTATATCTCCATAGCCAACTACATCTGCCTCTTTATTCAGTGTTTTAGTAGCCATAAAGAGCTTCATTCTTTCCTCTATAGCAGTACTTAGGTATACTCTATGAAACAAATCATTTGGTGAAGCATGACATAGCCTTACTAATTTACCACTCATATAAAATTCTACATAGATTGGTAAATCCCTCATATAATCTAGTCTTTCCTTCCCTAGTTTATTCTGATGCCATGTCAGCATTTCAGTTCCTTCTTGATCTGTCAGAAAATAGTCCCAATTACCTTTTATTACGACCTCACAGTTTTTTCTTACTATATCAACTGCCTGTGCTGAATTTGGACCTTTAGCAGCTAAATCTCCAAGGCAAAAGATTCTTGTTATTTTTCGGCCCTTAATATCCCTTAAAACTGCATTTAAAGCCGGTATATTTCCATGGATATCTGAAATGATTGCTATTTGTTCCATGCATAAGTCCTCCTTATTTATCACATAACTTTTTAATTTCTCTATTTACTACTAACTTCCTTCTAAAATATTGCTGTTCATTCTTTATTTTATATTTTTCCCAGCTTGTCTTATATAATTTTTTGCACTATTATTAATCTAATGGATTTTTTATATTGTAATAAAATATCCTCCGTGTTATAATCTTCTTGAAAGAACAACTTAATAGTTACTAGGGGGGCCTATAATGATAGGCTGAGATAGAAATGTTATTTCTGACCCTCATAACCTGACGTGGTTAATCCCACCGTAGGGAAGTGTGTTATAGTAGGTATATCTAGGTCTATTTTTGTATACATATCACAAATTCTCTAAGAATTTGTGATTTTTTATTTATAGACTATCTTGTAAAGTAAGTTCTATTAATTTAAAGGACTTAGTGATTTTAGTTTACAGTACCTACTAATCTATTACTCCAAGTGTTATGAGGGAAGCAGATAATCTGCCTCCCTTTTATTTTTGCTTAAAAGCTGCGACATTTTTCCAAGAAATTGTATAGCCAAAACTAAGTCAAATGTTACTCACTATCTCAAAAAAGACCCATAAAAATATCCCTAACCTCAGACTTAAAAGATTCGACCCTAATACTTATAACTTGGAACTTGCAGCTTGGAACTTGCAACTTGGATCTTGTATCTTGCAACTTGTATCTTGAAAGAGGAGGATTAAAGTGATAGTAAATGGAAAAGAAATGGATTTTGGAAAGATTACAATTCTTAAGCTCCTTGAAAATTTAAATCTAGGAGTGAATAAAGTAGCTGTGGAGGTGAATCTTGAGATAGTACCTAATGAAAATTATTCAGAGTATGTACTAAGTCCAGGAGACAAAATCGAAATTATCAGATTAGTAGGTGGGGGTTAGTATGAAGCTTGAGTGTATTGAATGTGATGATGAGAGGAAGTGTGATGCATGGATAAGTTAAGTATAGGAGGTAAATTGCTGGACAGCAGACTTCTTATTGGCACTGGAAAGTTTCCTAATAAAAGTATTATTCCTAGAGTCATAGAAAGCTCAGAATCTAAAGTAATTACAATGGCCCTTAGAAGAGTTGATTTAAACTCACAGGAGGAAAATATTCTGGATTACATACCGAAGGATTGTATTTTGCTTCCCAATACCTCCGGTGCTAGGAATGCCAAGGAGGCTGTCAGAATTGCAAGGCTTGCTAAGGCAATGGGCTGTGGAAACTGGATAAAGATAGAGGTGATTTCAGATAACAAATATCTTCTTCCCGATAATTACGAAACCGCTAAAGCCACCGAGGTTTTAGCAAAGGAAGGCTTTATAGTTCTTCCCTATATGAGTCCAGATTTAATGGCTGCTAAGAGCTTAGTAGATGCAGGTGCGGCAGCTGTTATGCCCTTGGGGGCTCCAATAGGTACAAACAGAGGTCTACAAACTAAGGAATTAATTCGGATTTTGATAGATGAAATTAATCTTCCCATTATTGTGGATGCAGGTATCGGTAAGCCTTCTCAAGCCGCTGAAGCAATGGAAATGGGAGCCAAGGCTGTATTGGTAAATACCGCCATAGCAACTGCTGGAAATCCTGTAGAAATGGCTAGGGCCTTTAGTTTGAGCGTTAAGGCAGGAAGAATGGCTTATCTTGCCAAGGCAGGTGCTCAAAGGCAGTACGCAGAGGCATCATCTCCATTAACTGGGTTCCTAAATGACTAATTAAGGTGGTAAAATATGTCTTTTTATAATGAATACCTTGAATTTAAGAATATTGATTTCTCTACTTTTTTTTCTAAAGTGAAAAAATCAGACATCTTAAGGGCAATTGACAAGGACGGGTTAGACAAATATGATTTTTTAGCTCTATTATCTCCCAGTGCCGAGGGTCTACTTGAAACTATGGCTCAAAGAGCCCATAGCTTGACTACCCGGCATTTTGGTAAAGCAATACTTCTATATACTCCAATGTATTTGTCTAATCACTGTGTTAATAAATGCTCCTATTGCGGCTTCAATACTTCCAATGATATATATAGAAAAAAGCTGAGCCTTAAAGAAATTGAGGAGGAAGCTAAGACTATTTCTTCATCGGGACTTAGACATATATTGATTCTGACCGGTGAATCAAAAAAAGCTTCTCCCATCTCCTATATACTGGATGCCATAAAGATTTTAAAAAAATATTTTGACTCGATTTCAATTGAAATTTACCCACTTACAGAGGAGGAATATAGAGAAGTCATTACTGCTGGAGTTGACTCAGTCACAATATATCAAGAAGTATATTATGAAGATATCTATGATAGGATACATATTTCTGGTCCAAAGAAGAATTACAGATTCCGTTTGGATGCTCCGGAAAGGGCCTGTAGTGCGAAAATGAGGGGTGTTAATATAGGTTCCCTATTAGGGCTGTGGGATTGGAGGAAGGAAGCTTTTTTTATTGGACTTCATGCAGAGTATCTTCAAAGCAAGTATCCCGATGTGGAAATTAGTATTTCTCTACCAAGGCTTAGACCCCATACGGGAAGCTTTGATGAAATCTATCCAGTAGATAATAAGGCTTTAGTTCAAATCATGCTTGCCTTAAGGCTCTTCCTTCCTAGAGCAGGCATAACTATTTCCACTAGAGAAGAAGAAAGCTTTAGGGATAATCTCATCCCTCTGGGGGTTACAAAAATGTCAGCAGGTGTATCAACAGAGGTGGGCGGCCATTCTTCCAAGACAAAAAGCGACAACCAGTTTGAAATCTCCGACAAACGAAGTGTAGAGGATATAAAAAAAATGCTCTTATCCAAAGGATACCAGCCAGTTCTCAAGGATTGGATGCATATATGACTCTATATCTATATCATAGGTCAAATTAATAGCTTAATATAGATATGTGACTCTGAAACTTAACTTTTTTTAAAGATTTTTTTAACCAAAAGTATTATGCTTATTTGGCTAACAGCTAACGGCTGACAGCTCACAGCAAAATAAAGAAAGTAAAACTTCTAAATCACACATCTATATCTAAAGATACACGCTTTTAAACCTTAATTAATTTTTCAAAAAAACAATGGATACGTGTACATTTTTTCTTTGGAAATATTAAAGTTTGAAATCTCAAGAGGTCTGACCTAGATCATTATTAATTATTAATTCTCAATTATTAATTCCCCCATGGGTGGTGTTTTTATGAAAATCCATAGAATAATAGATGCAAATATAAATAGAGTTTCGGAAGGTCTGAGGGTTTTAGAAGATATTTCTAGGTTTATATTTGAAAATAAAAGCTTATCTAAAGATATCAGGGAGATGAGACACCTAAGTAGAAAGTCTTTTAAAAGTCCTATGCTCCTCACCTTTAGGGATTCACAGAATGATATTGGACTAAGTATATCTCAAAAAAGTAATCTTGATAATAAAGAGGCTGTCTCGGACCTGGTTGATGCCAATTTCAAGAGGGTTCAAGAAGGCTTAAGGAGTATCGAAGAAGCCTTAAAGGTTATAGGGCATACAAAGGAATCTAAAATATATGAAACCTTAAGGTTTAAATCCTATGTCCTTGAAAAGAAATTCTATTTAAATAAAAGCTTACCTAATACCGACTTATACGGTATCTTATGTGAGGAACTTTCTCTAGGAAGAAGTAATATTGAAATTACTAGAGAAATGATTAAAGCTAACATTAAAATTATACAATATAGAGATAAGAAAAAAAGCAAGCTGGAAAAGTTTAGAGATTGTCAGTCTATTAGTGCTCTTACTAAGGGTACTGATGTAACCTTTATCGTAAACGATGACCTGGATATTGCCTTAGCTGTCAACGCCCACGGCATCCATATTGGTCAAGAAGATATGCCAATTGAGGAGGTTAAAAAAATCTCTGGAAATATGATTATAGGTTTATCAACCCATAATAAAGATCAAGCTGTTGAGGCTTTTAAGAAAGGTGCTGATTATATTGGGGTGGGTCCAATATTTTATACCTCCACCAAGAAAAATGTAGAAAGCTCAGATGGTCTTAAATATCTGAGATGGGTTTCAGATAATATTCCTATCCCCTACGTGGCTATAGGCGGAATAAATCAATCGAATATTAGGCATGTAAAAGACTCTGGTGGAAAATACTTCGCAATGATTTCAGAGCTTGCAGGTGCAGATGATATAACAGAAAAAGTTAATGATATTCGTCAAAAGCTCAGGTAAGCTTTTATTACCCTTAAGCTTGACCTCATTACCGTTACACAAATTAAAAATCCAGAAAGGAAGGTTTATATATGAATTATACAACTCAAATGGATGCTGCAAGAAGGGGCATCATAACTAAAGAGATGCAAATTGTTTCAAAAAAGGAATCTATAGATGTTGAGCTTCTACGGGAAAAAGTAGCAAAGGGAAGGATAGTCATACCTGCCAATAAAAATCATATATCCTTGGATGCTGAAGGTGTTGGTGAAGGACTAAGAACAAAAATAAATGTGAATCTTGGGATTTCCAAGGATTGCTGTAATGTCGAATCCGAGCTTGAAAAGGTAAAAACAGCCCTGAATTTAAAGGCTGAATCCATTATGGATTTAAGCTCCTACGGAAAGACTGAGGAGTTTAGAACAAAGCTCGTCAATATGTCTCCTGCTATGATTGGAACTGTACCGATTTATGACGCCGTTGGATTTTATGATAAGGAGCTTCAGGATATAACTGCTAAGGAGTTTTTAGAAGTGGTCAGAAGGCATGCAGAAAACGGCGTTGATTTCATGACAATCCATGCTGGAATCAATAGAGCAACTGCTGAGATATTTAAGAGAAATAGGAGGCTTAATCATATCGTTTCAAGGGGCGGCTCTTTGCTTTATGCATGGATGGAGTTGAATAATAAGGAAAATCCATTTTTTGAGTATTACGACGAGATTTGTGATATCTGTAGAGAATATGATGTTACTATCAGCTTAGGAGATGCTTGCCGCCCCGGCAGTATTAATGATTCAACCGATGCAAGCCAAATCAAAGAACTGATAGTTCTAGGGGAGCTGACTAAAAGAGCCTGGGAAAAGGACGTACAGGTTATAGTCGAAGGTCCTGGACATATGGCAATTAATGAAATCGAAGCCAATATGTTAATAGAGAAAAAACTATGTCATGGTGCACCATTTTATGTGCTAGGTCCCATCGTTACCGATATTGCTCCTGGCTATGACCATATCACAAGTGCCATTGGCGGCGCTATTGCTGCTTCTAAGGGGGCTGATTTCCTCTGTTATGTTACTCCGGCAGAGCATTTACGCCTGCCTAGCCTTGATGATATGAAGGAAGGCATCATAGCTACTAAAATAGCTGCCCACGCTGCCGATATAGCTAAAGGCATCAAGGGTGCTAAGGAATGGGATTATAAGATGAGCGAGGCTAGGCAAAGACTTGATTGGGAGGAAATGTTTAAACTCTCAATTGACCCTGAAAAAGCTCGAAGATATAGAGCTCAGTCTAAGCCCCAGCATGAGGATAGCTGTACGATGTGCGGAAAAATGTGTTCAATGAGGAATATGAATAAGGTAATGGAAGGAAAGAATATCAATATATTGAGGGAGGACGACTAAATGTGCTTTATCTAATAACAAATAGAAATTTGATAAAGTCAGGAAATATATACAGTGTCGTTTTAGAAGCCCTTAGGGGAGGTGTTCACAGCGTAGTACTACGTGAAAAGGATTTATCTCATAAAGAGCTGCTCCCCATAGCTTTTAAGCTTAAAGGTATTACTAATGCCTTTGGCTGCCAGTTAATCATCAATACCGATTTAAAGGCTGCAAAAATGTCAAACGCAAATTTCTTTCACTTTGGTATCGAAAAATTTAAAGAGAACAAATTAGATTTAGG
>JANQEZ010000018.1 GCA_028278115.1 Clostridia bacterium | reverse complement strand
GTTAAAGATATCATAAGCGGCTATACTAGGGAATCCGGTGTAAGAAATCTGGAAAGACAGATAGCAACAGTATGCCGTAAAGCAGCTAGACAAATAGTTGAAAATGAATCAGAAATTATTAGAGTTAATACCAGCAATCTAAAAAAATTCCTCGGTCCAGTTAAATATAGATACGATAAGGTTAGAGATAACCATGAAATAGGAATATCCACAGGACTTGCTTGGACAAGGGTTGGTGGAGATACTCTATCAATAGAAGTAACACCAATGAAGGGAACTGGAAAGCTTGTCTTAACTGGAAAGCTTGGAGATGTTATGAAGGAATCTGCTAGAGCTGGACTGAGCTATATTCGCTCAAAGGTAGAGGAACTTAATATAGACGAAGAGTTCTATAAAAACCTTGATATACACATCCACATACCAGAGGGTGCAATACCTAAGGACGGGCCTTCGGCTGGTATAACAATGGCTACAGCAGTTATATCTGCCCTCAGTGGAATAGCAGTAAATAGAAATGTTGCCATGACAGGAGAAATAACCCTAAGGGGAAGAGTTTTACCTGTTGGAGGAATAAAGGAGAAGGTTCTAGCAGCCAATAGAGCTGGAATAAAAAAAGTACTCCTTCCATCAGAGAATAAAAAGGATTTGGTAGAAATACCTGAATCAGTGAAGAAGAAGCTAGAATTTGTAATCGTTGAACATATGGACAAAGTGCTTGAGCATGCCTTAGTAAGAGGAGAAAAGAAGGATGAAAATTAGAAGCTGTAAGTTTATCATCAGTGCAGTAAGCCCTAAACAGTATCCCCAAGATGAGATGCCGGAAATAGCATTGGCTGGCAGGTCAAACGTGGGTAAATCCTCACTAATCAACATGCTGCTTAATAGAAAAAAGCTTGCTAGAACCAGCTCTACACCGGGGAAAACCCAAACAATAAATTTCTATAAAATAAATGAAGAATACCATTTAGTAGACCTACCTGGATACGGATATGCTAGAGTTTCAAAATCCAGTAAAGAGGCGTGGGGCAAGATGATGGAAAAATATCTGACAACTAGAGATAATATAGTAGAAGTAGTACAATTAATAGACATCAGACATAAGCCTACACAGCAGGATATACAAATGTATAACTGGATAAGACATTATGGATTCAAGGGTATAGTCGCAGCAACTAAGCTGGACAAAATCAAAAAAAGCCAAAGACAAAAACATATAAGCCAAATAAGAAAGACCCTAGAAATGGAAAGGGAAGACATTCTAGTCCCAGTATCCTCCATAAACAGAGAAGGCAAAGAAGCCCTCTGGGAAGTAATCGGCAATGCCTTTATCCAAAAAGGATACCAAATAACCATAGAAGAAGCATCAGAAATATAAAAAATATCAATATAAAATAAACAGCAGAAGCTTAAATCTTTGCTGTTTATTTACTTTTTTTAAACCAATAAAATGTTTTTTTTATTATAAAACTTTATCATTGCCTAGAAACCCTATTAGAAAGACCCTAATACTTGCAATTTAGAACTTGCAACTTGCAACTTGGAACTAAAGTGCGTCTCCAGACGCCTTCGCCCTTCCCCTCCAATAATTCGAGTTTTCAATATGTAAATGATGAGCCTGATTTTTTTTACAAAATGTTAACTTAATATACAAATAAAATTAAACAAAATATTACTTATATTGCTATATTATGATATAATATGAATTAATAACCTTTTAAATGACAAAAAAGTAAAAAGCTAACGAAGATATGGTGATAAAAAATGAAAAAATTAAACCTAAAGGATATAAAAATTAAATCATCTGGGAAACAAATAAAAGAGGCGATATTAGATGAATTCGACTCCATAGAAGAATTTGCCACGGTAATTGATTTATATCCCAACTCTTTAAAACGTTACCTTAGAAGTACTACAGTTCCAAACTCATTTAAGATAAAACTAGTTAATACATTAAGTAAAGGATATAACCAAGTAGTACTATCGGAAATACAGCAGATTAAGCTATTAGTAAATGAAGTATCTGAAAATATTGAAGCATATAAAGATGAGGATGATGTTAAAACCCTTATGCAGCTAAAGGATTTATGTTTAGAAAAAAATATGACCTCACAAATAGTAAAGATGAATAGAAATATTTCTATATATTATTATAGTAAAAATGATATGGGCTTCGCCATAGAATACATGAGACTTGCTATAAGTGGAATTGAAAATAACCAGAGTTTTTTAGTATCATGTATGTCTTGGCTTGGGTTAATGTACTTTATGAAGCATGACTATTCTAAGTCTAAAGAGGTTTTAGAAGAAGCTGATACTCTTTTACCAAATATAAAAGATAGTAAGATACTATTTTACTACTATTATAGAAGAGGCGTTTTATATAGCTGTATGTATGAAAAGGATAAAGACAAGCTTGAATTAGCAAAACAGATGTTTGAAAATGCTATAAAATATGCCAAAGAAAAATTTCAATTAGGCTTTGCAATCATGAATATAGGTATAGTTTATAGAAAACAAAATATCCTTGAAGAAGCAATGAAATACTACCATAAAGCATTAGAAAATCTTGAAAATGATTTTGATAAAAGCGTTCTATATAATAACTTAGCAGACGGTTACAAACTTACTGGAAGATATGAAGAAGCATCGTACTATATAAAAAAAGCCTTTGAATGTCTAGGTGATAAAAATATAGCTAAGAGTTTTATATATTACCAAACCTATGTTCAGATAAAAATGCTTAGAGGAGAATCAAAGGCAATAATAGAGAAGCTAAAAGAACTATTACAAAAAATAGATGATTTTTTAGTTTATAGAGAAACTGTTATTAAAGGAATTAATACAATAATAGATTATGGAAGAATATATGAAAATACTACAGTTTTAGAAGAATTAGATGATTTAATTACAAAACTAAGGGAGGAATGCGATGAAAAATTTGAAAAAGAATTGAAGGCGTGTTCATGGGATATAAGAATCATATTAGATAATATAAATGAGGGAAGAAGGAGGTTAGGTTTATGAAAAAATTATGCGGATTAATTTTAGCTATAGCTATGCTTTTTGCTGTAACATCTTCTGCTTTTGCAACAGCTGATGTACATCCATTATCAACAATATCACCACCAATAATATACATAGAAAAATAAATATTAAATAATAATATAGCCCAGTAAAAATTACTGGGCTATATTATATTATTAAATCCTATGGATTATGCATTGACTAAACATATTCTAACATAATCAAGGCATTTACTTAATGCGTAGGCAAGCACAATGTCTTATAAAAATTACCTTTAGCCGATTCTATTACATATATATATTTAATATTCGACACTTTACCCTAAAATATATCAAAATTCTACCAATATCAATATGGAATTTTTTAAGGTACTGTAGGAATAAAATAGAGTATGGACGCAATTTACAAATATTGTAATAGATATTATTTGTATTAATATTCAATATATTATAAAATATCCATAACTATAGAGAAGCAACATTAAGCCTTAAAGTTGTTTATATGCAGATTTAAGACAGAAGAATCAAAAAAAATAAATAAAAAAGGAGAGGACTGCCAAGGAGTTAATATGTATATTTCAGTTATGGATAACGGAGAAGCCCAAAAGAGTGAAGTGGAAATAGTTGAGATTTCCATTTCCAAGCCCGTAAGGACCCTAAAAATCATCTATGAAACCAATATGGAAAAACACATTGTCATGCTTGATAAAGAAATTAAGAAAAAAACCGACGATTTTTTCAAAAATTCCAACTTGAATGAAGGAGACAAAATACTAATCCAAATGCTATTACAGAGTGCCTCAACCTATAAAAGAATGGAAAAAGTTTACCAAAACGTTTCAGAAGAGCTTGAGATAACAATAACAGCAATAAAAATGAAGCTTGTAAAAATTAAAAATATAATGGGATACAAATATATCCATCCCGATGATTTTCTAAAAAGAATAATAAACAATATTGGACTGCCTCAGAGGAATACTAAAATACTTAGTATATAAACTAACCTCAGAATACATGCTTTAAAAGCATAAATCATCTATTAGTATTAAAAACCTAGAGAGCTTCGATATTTGACTTTAAAAAAATAAGCATTCATTACTTTATTATAAAGAAAAAACTTAATACACCAAAAATACCATTGAAGCTCCTATTTTTTCTATAAAATAGGAGCTTCTTTCCATATATAGATACACAATTAAAAAAAATTTTAAATTTCGACAAGAAATTACAAAACATCACAAAGAAAATGCTTATAATATAACTTAACCGCAAAAAAGAGATTTCTATGAAAGGAGGAGCAAATGAAAAAAGCATATAAAGTCAATAACATAGTATTAGCCCTAATACTTGCATTAATTCTTTTCATCTCCATACCAGTTCAAGTAATTTCCCAGGATACAAATGAAACTATGAATATTTTAAACACCCAATATGAGTACCTATCCAACCTATTAACAGAATTAGAAGTCCTAGCAAAATATGCTTCAAGTGAAATACTATCCAAACAAGAAAAAGCCGAAAACATCACAGAAGTACTAAATGAACAGTCAAAAAAGCTCAGCTTATTACTTACCGAGCTAGACGTCCTCGTAAAATCTAGCATAGAAAGCAGCAAGTCCCTTCCAGAAGTAGTAAGCAATAATACAGATAAACTAAATCAAGAATCACAGTACTATATTACCTTATTACAAGAGCTTGATGTACTTTACAATGCCATAAATAAAGAAGCCGACACAGAATTCATCTACCAATACGACGACGAAAACAGACTAAAAACCATCAAGAGCAAATTCAGTGATAAAGTAATCTACGAATTTCAATATGACCATAATGGAAACCTGTTAAGAATAATAGAGAAATAAAATACAAGGAGGAATTAAAATGAATCAAAGGATAAAAAAATACCTATTAGTAACACTGGCATTACTTTTATTAATCCCAGCACAGAGCTTTGCTATAAATGGATATTCAGATGTAGTTGAAGAAACAAGGTCGATTTTTTCACTGCCAGCGGAGGGCGTTAAAGGGCAAGTTAGCGTAGGTGTAAAAGGAAATACATATAGTAATGGTACTAAAAATGGTGATTTTTCAAATGGTGCAACTGATTGGTTTAGTGTTAATGGAACAACATCAGCTAATAATAATATTTTAACGTCGATAGGAAGCGGCGGTTCTGCAACAGTTCAAGTATATACTACAACAAATATCAATTCTGTATCCAATAAAAGAGTTTTCATTAAAGCTTTGCTTAAAGCTACAAATGATAGTTCAATAAATATACGTGGTAGAATTACTGGCGAGAGTGGAGGTACAACTGTTACTGCATTTGAACAGTTAACCCCTGTTAATAATCAAGTATATCTACTTAGCGGAATTATAACCGTAGGTTCTGACTGGGTAGGAAATGTAAGAGTATTTTTACAACATGCATATTCAGATTCAGCTACAGCTAGTGGAAAGTCTATGGAGATACAAGAAGTTTTAACTGTTGACATGGGAACTTCATCGAATGATGAATTATATGATTTAAATATTGATGAATTAAATGATAGATTTCCTTACTGGTTCAATGGCACTAAATCTACATTACCCTTAAGCATCAATGGTGTAGGTAAAAACTTAATTGATACTTTACAACTAGAAAGGGGAACAATAAACGAACCTGGAGACAAGCCAAACGGCGTTACAAATAGAGTAGGTATGCACGTAAATCTTCAAATAGGTAAATCCTATATAATAAGTGGGCTTAATGATTTTAAAGTGTACTTTAGAACAGACTTAACAGACAATGGCTGGCATGGTGAAGGTTATGTCTATACAGCAAATAGTGTTTTAACGGCAGTAATATTTAGGAAATCTGATAATTCTGAGTTTGATGTATCTGAATTAAAGGGATTGAATATTCAATTAGAAGAAGGAGCTTCTGCAACAACATATGAAGTATACAAAGAATCAATCTCTTATATTACTCTACCAGAAGGTGAAGAATTAAGAAGTCTTCCGAACGGCGTTAAAGATGAAGTATCTGGGGGTAAGCTGTATAAAAGAACAGGGAAACACGTATTGCAAAGTGGAGATATAACATCACTTCAAACATCAGCTACGAACTATGACACTGTAGCTATTGTACAAGGAAACTTTTCGCCATCAGTTGTTGCAATAGATAGCTCAAATAGTCCAGGCATATTCCGTATTCCTGGGTTCAGAAATGCAAGTATTTCAATAACTGATGATGATTCACTTGTTTGGACGTATGCATATGATACTGATTTTTCGGGAGCCTTAAGGCTACTTATTCCCAAAGGTACATATGTAGATTTAGCAGCAGCACAAGCAGACCTAGCAGGAACTACACTAACTTATCAATTAGCACAGCCCAAAGAACAAACCCTCATAACAACCCCATTAATAGGGTATCCAAACGGAACAATAATAATAGAGCCAGTAGTTAAGTCGGCAGCCATGTACAAAGACGGAATAACAATCGAAGATTCTAGCTTACCAATAAAGCACATTGAAAGCGTAAATAAAATACAAAAAGGTATCAAAACCCCTGTGAATTTTACTAAAATTGATGAATATTCCTTTACCATTGAAGGAGCTGTAAATGGAGAAATATATGAGTATGTATATAAATACCCAAGTGAGCTTACAACAATACCTACCATAAGCTATTCAGTACCCACAACCCTACAGGGACAAGTAAATGGAAACGTAAAAATCACAGAAATAAATACACAAACCATTCAAGAAATACAAAATCGTATAGACCTACTAAGACAGCAGTTGGGGAATGTAATAAATATTCCATAAAATTAAAAAGAAAAGATGTGTGACCTGGAAGCTTTACTTTCAATATTTTGCTGTGAGCCATTAATCAAACAGACATCTTAGTTTTACTTAAAAAATATCTCCAAAAAAGATTAAGCTTCTAAGTCACACATCTATATAGGGTTTTTAGAGTAAAACTTAACTTATACATGACCCAAATATGCGATGATTCTGGGCATTTTGGGGTGTGTATAAGTTGTAGTT
>JANQEZ010000434.1 GCA_028278115.1 Clostridia bacterium | reverse complement strand
CGGTTCCATCATTTCCAAATACGTATCCGCCGCCGCCAGCTAAAAAGGATTGTGTGAAGTATGCATTATTAACATCCCACATAAAGGCGTATTTATTTTCGTTTATATTTGTATATGTTTTACCAAAATCTATAATTTCTTTATATGATTTAGGTGCTTTTTTAAAAATGTCTTTATTATAATATAATGCATAAGTCTCTATTGCTCTAGGATATCCGTAAACAACTCCATCAAATGAAACTGCATTTACTGAGGATTCCAACATTTCTTTATGTACTCTATCTGCAAATGCATTTGGTAATACAAGGCCCGATAGTACTAATTCTCCAGTATGATCGTGGGGAGCAGCAAATACGTCAGCTCCTATGCCTGCAGGTCCATCCTGCAAAAGTCTTTCCTTAGACTTTTCATGGGAAACTTCTTCAATTTTTATAGGAACTCCATATTCTTCTGTAAATTTAGCTGCTATTTCCTTCATAAACTCTTGTTCAATGTCAGGGCTTTCCCAAACAACTAGCTGTGCACCTTCTTCAGGAGTTATTTCTCCCACAGGAGTTTCTGGAGATTCCTGTGATACCGTATCCCTATTCGGACTACAAGCTGCTAAAGAAAACGTTAACATTAATACTAATAAAAGAGCTAAAGTTTTTTTCATTTTAATCCCCCTAATATATTTTTTAAGAAAAAATTAATATGCAAGCTGTGCAATCGCTTGCATATTAATTATAATTTATCTAAATTTAATTGTCAAGCACTCTTAATTGAATATTCTGTAAGTTATATGGATAGTATCTTTATATCATGACTGTTCAGCATTAAGTTTAAATTCTTTTTATCTAAAGTAATTACTTCATGATTTAGCAAATCTATTAAGCTGTTTACATCATCATCCAGTTTTACACTTTTGCTTTCATCAGAATTATTTATTAAAATTAATATTTTTTCATCCTCAAATTCTCTTATATAACTTATTACATCACTGTCTATATCAATCCATTTAAAACTGCCTCTTCTGAGTGCAATATGCTCTTTTCTTAATGCTATTAAGGATTTATAGAAATTGAATAAATCATTATCCCAATTATCTTCATCCCAATCCATTGGTTTTCTACAATCTGGATCATCATTACCTTCCATTCCTATTTCTGTACCATAGTAAATGCAAGGTGCTCCTGGCAATGTCAGCATAAAACCGGAAGCAAGCATTAATTTTTTAGTATCTCCACCACATTTAGTTAAAAATCTTGAGGTATCATGACTGTCTAATAGATTAAAAACTACTTCATTCACTTGTTTAGTGTATCGCATTCTAATATTGTTTATTAATTCTTTAAATTCTGTATGATTAATATTATTATAGGCAAAATACTGGATGCAGGCATTAGTAACGGGATAATTCATGATGGAATCAAACTGGTCACCCATAAGCCAAGGCAAAGAATCATGCCATATTTCTCCGATTATAAAGGCATCTTCTTTAGCAGCCTTAACCACCTTTCTAAAGTCTCTCCAGAACTGATGGTCTATTTCATTTGCAACATCCAATCTCCATCCATCAATGTGGGCTTCCTCTATCCAATACTTAGCTACATTTAAAATATATTCTTTTAGCTCTGGGTTTTCTGTATTGAGCTTAGGCATATGAGCTTCAAAGGCAAAGGCTTCATAGCTGGGTGGTTTTTTTTCAAGGGGCCATTTTCTAATATAGAACCAGTCATAATATTTTGAGTTCTTACCCTTTTCCACAACATCTTGAAAGGGCTTAAAAAGGTATCCACAGTGATTAAATACGGCATCTAAAATTACTTTTATTTCTCTTTTATGGGCTTCTTTCACTAATTTTTTAAGAGTATCTTTATCTCCAAAACAAGGGTCTATCTCCATATAATCCGTAGTATCATATTTATGGTTGGTATTAGCCTTAAATATTGGCGTCATATATATAGCATTGACTCCTAGCTGATTAAGATAATCTAGCTTTTCAGTTATACCCTTTAAATCCCCACCAAAATAATTATCTCTTTTAGGCTTTCCTCCCCATGCCTTTACGTTTTTTGGATTGATGGAACTGTCTCCATTATTAAACCTTTCAGGAAATATTAGATAGAAGATTGCATCCTTTGTCCACTCTGGGACTCTATGTATATCAATATTATTTATATAGGGGAAGTTAAATAAGTGATTTGGTATTTCATCTTCCTTTAACTTCTTAAATACTCCCCATTCAGTATAGTGATACTTTTCTTCACCTGATTCTAAAGTGAAATAATAGGACAGTCTATTATTCGGTGGCTTAATAACAGCTGTGTAGTAGTCAAAATCCTTATCGCAGCATGTCAACTTCATAGCTATCTTTTTGTTTTTATTCCAATCATACTTATCACCATATATTAATATGGACTTATCTACATCTCCTTTTGCAGCTCTTAATCTAATATAAACCTTGTCATTATCATATGCAAAGCAGTAGTTGCTTTTTGGTCTATGATAAACTGCATGTCTGTTCATGATTACCTCCTCACAGAATATTTTCATTTTGTGCAATCGCTTGCATCAGGTTGAAAAAATTATATCATTCACTAAAAGTATTGTCAATAATTAAGGGATTTTGATATTTCGATTATAAATCTATACATAATAATTAGAAAGGCTGAATTAGTCTGTAGATTAAATTCAGCCTTTCTAATTATTATGAGATTTTGATTTTATCTTAAATGCTCCTTATTACAAAACTAAGTTGTAAAGAAAGTACTTCCCTATGTTCTTTCTTCTTTCCAATCTCTTAATCATATATATACCACCATAAGGACCCAAATAAGACCCCTGTAATGGGAAATATAATCCAGTTTATATGCCATTGATGATAGGCTATACCACTAATTAAGTAGATAAAAACAGAGAGGGGCCACACTATTGCTGCAACAAGGAAAACCCCTTTGTTCTTCTTTTCCATCAGCTCATAGCTTTCTTCGTTTTTTAATAGCTTTTTATAGCTTACCTCTATCAGTCCATAATATATAAAGATAAACGCTGCTGCAGAAATAATCAACATTAAAATAACTACTCCGTAGATTGCTGCATTGTTATATATAGTTAATAGAGGAATTGGTGATAATATGCATAATACTACACCAATAACTACCGATACCTTATAGGTTCGGCTAAAGGAGTTGCTTTCGTATTCAATTGACTTTCTTATGTGGTTTGGAAGTTTAAAACTATTATCTATATGCTTGTATTTGTCAATTGTCATTCCTGCATAGGTTAAGATGCCTACACCTACTGCAAAAATCGAGAAGGATGGGGTAAAGCGAATTATACCTTCTGATATGCCTACAATGAAGCCATCTGCTATTAACTGTGGAATCAAAATTAATAGTGCTGCACCAAATATACATAAAACCACGCCAAGCCCTATATAGGCACTAATCTTTTTATTTGCCTGCAAGTAGTCATTCACTTCATCTTCTGTAATATTAGAAAAAGCTTCTCTTTTATCATCAAGTTTAATATCAAACTCTTTAATCAATTCGTCGATATTGCCAAATTCTGAAATTACAATACCTAAGGCTTCTTTTTCTGACTTGCCACGACTTTGGAGCTCATTGTATTTATCTTCCATACTGGATAGTAAGTCTTCCTTTAGGTCTTTTATCTCTTTTGTCTCTGGTAAAGCTTCAAACATATTGTCTAAATAAATAATAATATCTTCCACTTTATAGACCCTCCTTAATAAATTTATTAATAACTTCCTTGGTCAACTCCCATTCTTGACATTTTTCCTTATAATAATCTAGTCCTGCTTTGGTTATTCTATAGTACTTACGCTGCTTGCCAAAGGTTTCTTTCTTTACAAAGGATTCAATGTAACCATTTTTCATTAGGCGATTGAATGCAGAATATAGCGTTGTCTCCTTTATAATGTACTTTTCATCTGAAAGCTCTCTGATATTTTTTGATATTTCATATCCATAGGAATCATTATCAATCAGCATATACAAAATGATCGTATCATTATATCCTCGAATAACATCACTGCTAATCAAATATATTCTCCTTTCCCCAGGGGGTTTAGTTATTGTTACCTCAAAGGATAATTATGGATATACGCTTTTATAATTTAATATTTTCAAAGAAAAAAATCTACAATAGAGAATCCTAAGTAAATCTTGATTTATACATATACGTAAATTAATGTACATGTCAAAATATCCAATGATTTTAAAGATTTTTGATATGTATAAATTAAAGCTTTGACTGGAATCTCTAAGGCAGTTATTGTTTTCTTTGAAAAAATAATTGAGGTTTAAAGGCGTTTATCTTTAAATAAAATTACTCCATCAATCTTACTACATCTGTCGTAGTAATTTTATTATA
>JANQEZ010000403.1 GCA_028278115.1 Clostridia bacterium | reverse complement strand
ACTATTTCATTGGTTTTTCTACTTAATTATTAGACGATTGAGATGAAATACCAGTAAAAATACCAAAAATAAGGGTCAGGCTCACTTTTACCCTAAAATATAAAGGAAAAATTCATAAAAAAATAATTAGTTCTTAAATTATGAATCAAAAGCACTTATAAGAGTTTATATAAATACCTAAGAGTAGACTATATCATGAATTGTAGGTAAAGTTTAAAAGTGAGCCTGTGGATTCCAAGCTTTACTTTATCTTTTCTAATGTTGATATAATGGGTTAATTCCACCATTTGGCTCAGGTTTAATATTTGCATCATTATCGTTAGGGTCAACTTCGTCGAAGTACCCGTCGCCATCAGAGTCAACTCTAGTTGGGTTTGTAGCTGTATAGCTAGTTCCATTTACTGTATAAGTAATTCCATCGGTTGTTTTTATTATAATATCTCCACCAACTACAGCATTTCCAATATTAGTAGTTGTATCTCCACGCTCTGTCATGTAAACGTCACTGGTGGCTAATATAATATCCATTACAGATTGCCTTGGATGTCCATATGTATTGGCATCTCCAACACTTATAATTGATACTTCTGGATCTAATTGATTGACAAATGTTGTACTGCTTGAATGGGAGCTCCCGTGATGATTTACGCGATAAACGTCAACATCTCCGATTTCTTTAGCAGCAGATAATTCTATATCATGGTAACTATAACCGAAACCGCTTGTGATATGGGCACCAGACATGTCTCCACCAACCCATTCGTCAAAATCTCCATAGCTTATCAATACACCAATACTATAGTCATTTTCGGATGGAGGAGTGGCATCTTTACTAAAGTCTCCTTGAATCAGAGCACCATTTCCATCTGTAGCTATAATATCTATCGTTACACCAGAGCCTAAATCTATCTGACCAGTTCCTTCGATAGCAACAATAGGATTCAACTTACTTTTTCCTACTCCCTCTAGGTATGTTTTCCAGTTATTGAATGTTCCACTTGTAGTACCTAAATAATTAGTATAGTCTCTATGTATCATCTTTCCTATACTGAAGCCTTGCTCCTCCACTAAATGCCATAAACCACCATAACCCACATAACCCACATGATCTACGTGAAAATGACTTATTAAAACATAATCTAAGTTCTTTGAACCTATTACATTTTCTATGTATGGGCCAACTTTTCGAGCATCGGCACTGCTGTTCCAGTAGGATTCTCCTGCATCCAATAATAAAGATTTTCCTGTAGGTGAGACTACTAATGTCGCATCTCCTTGACCTACATTAATATGGTGAATTTCTAGAGTGCCAGGAGTCCAAGACCCTACAACTGCTCCGCCACCAGAAGTTGATGAATTTGAAGGTGTTCCTAGACCACTGTTATAAGTAGATGTAGATGTCCTCCAATTAGAAGCAATATCCCCACTTATTGTTTTATCTTTTCTTTCCATTGTGGCTTTTGTACTATTATTCCCAGCATGCCAAGCATCTACCCTGTCTATTAATACACCTGAGGAGTCTTTTAGCTGTAATATCTCTCCCTTATTTGCTAGAGCTCCGCTGTAGATTGAATCAGCAGTGATGTTTGGTACAGAGTTGTCATCGGTTCTTTCTAGTAAAAAGTATGATTTTGCAAGAATAGTTCCTGATAGGCTTATGGAAGGGGTTCCATCTGTAGAATTTAATGTCCATCCATTTAAATTAATATTAGAATCTGTATTATTGTATAGCTCTATCCATTCATCGGTATGGCTGTTAGTAGTACCCATCCAAGCAATTTCTGAAATTACAACATCATTGCCTACTGCAGCTAGTGACTGGTTTGAACAATTAAATAGAGAAAAAACCAGTACTAAAACAATAATCAAGCTAAAATTCTTTTTCCAGTTCATTAAATCGCCTCCATATTATTTTATTTAATATTATGCGACAATTGTACTGGTTATACATATAATGATGATTTTGATATTTTAGTGATTTCAATGAATTGTACTATTGTAATATATATATTATAATAACAATACCAGTTTTAAAGAAAGGAAGTATTTTTTATGATCAAAAAGAGCATTGTATCAAGGGTGGTATTTGCATAACACGCCTAAGATACTATTCCAGCATATTTTAGCACTTTGCGTGTTATTCTTCTATCATCCTAAAATTGGCTGAGTAAAAAAATAACATATCAAAGGAGTATATGAAAAATGAAGATATCAATTAGATTAGAAAATGATAATGATTTTAAAAATGTAGAAAACATGACAAGAGAAGCATTTTGGGATCTATATAAATCTGGTTGTGAGGAGCACCTAATAGTTCATAAAATCAGAACAACAAACTCATTCATCAAAGAGTTAGATTTTGTTGCATGTGATAAAGAAAAGATCGTTGGCAACATAATTTATTCAAAGGCAAAGGTAATTAATGATAATAATGAGGAGTTTGAAGTTCTATGCATGGGACCTCTTAGCGTATTGCCTTCTTATCAATCTCAAGGAATTGGAACCCTTCTCATGAAACATTCTATTCAAGCTGCAAAAACTCTAGGTTATAATGCTGTAGTAATTTTTGGTAATCCAAACTATTATCATCGCTTTGGCTTTGAGAATGCTAAAAGGTATAATATTCAAACATCACAGGGAGATAATTTTGAAGCTTTCATGGCATTAGAATTATATGAAGGTTCACTTGAAGGAATTTCTGGCAGGTTTTACCCAGACCCTGTTTTTGAAATAGATAAGAATGAATTAACTATTTTTGACAAACAATTTCCATATAAGGAAAAATATTTTTCTGATACGCTGTTGTAATATAGATGTTTAACTTAGAAACTTAACCTTTTTTCAAGATATTTATTAAACAAAACTACAATGCCTATTTGGCTAATAGCTAATGGCTTACAGCTCACAGCAAAACATTGGATGTAAAACTTCTAGGGCACACATCTATAACTTACTAAATATTTAATTTTTAAAAAACTAATAAAGGGAAGTGAAAATAGCTTCCCTTAAAACTTAACAATTCTATGGTTTCTTTTATCCTCAAATCCATACTGTAATGTAAGCACCTTAACCACCTACATCTTATAGAGCATTCACTTGCAAGTATCCAGCTCATATTTTATTTCATAATATTCTTTCTGCTTCATTTATAATACTTTCACAAGTGAAAATTATCATTACATTTTTTGCCAGTTTTTCTATATCTCCATTATTTATCCCCTTTGATGATTGATAATAAAAACGTTAAATTTCTCAATTTCATCATTGCTTTTATTTGCTATATTAATATGCTCGTCCTCTCATATTTGTTGCTGTTTTCTCTTATACTTATAAGACTGGAAAACAAAAAAAGAGCAGCAGATATAATTATTATAAATTTATCCACTCCCCATCAGAACTAAGTTTTGTGTATATTTTCTCTTAAAAGCTTATCCACCTTTTTTCTCTGTTCTGAACTAAACCTTAATTTTATTTTACTTATATCATCATTTAAAAGCTTGGCTTCAACCTGACTTCTTGCAGCCTTTATATTTAGGCTGTAATAATTCATTTCTTCACTCCATTTATACTCTAGTATGTTTTCCCACTTATAATTCCCTTTATAGGTCATTATTTTATCATTAAAAACTCTTTGTCTCTGAAAACCTCTATATAAATACATAAATGAATTTATTGATGATATTATTATCCAAGTCACTAATCTAAAAAAACTATTTCTATAAAAGATTATATCTATTGCCTTAGAGATCATTTGTTTTTCAATAAAATAGTTTTCTAAATCCTTTAGATAATCTAAATCAAATAATTGAAATGCGTTTTTTATATGCTCTCCATCAAATAAATATAGTATGCCTGATAAAGCATCTATAAAAAACCATAAATAGACTAAGCAAAATACAAGCCAAAATCCTCCTAAGCCTAAACTGAAGTTCATAGTTCTATGGGCTTTGGCTATTGCGGCTTTACTTTTTTTTCTTGAACTTAATACCTCAAATGTTATAAGAATAATTCCTATTATTATGAAAATCTTTATTACTATCCCCAATTTATTTACCCCTTTTTTATTAAAATATAAATCTGATATTTAAAAGTTTTCTACCCCTTAGAAAAAACTACCTTTATATTATATCATTTTTAAATGTTTGAGTTCCTTAGCAAATAAAAAGAAACCGGGGACTTCCCGGTTTAATTATTATAAGCTTTCTATTTACCATACTTTTCATGATAACGTTGTATCATAACCCACATTTCTTCTCTGGTTACAGGGGTTTTAGGTCTTGATCCGTCTGATAGATCACTTTGAGTTATAAAGTCATATCCCTTTTTAGCCCATTCTGAGATGTCAGAAGGGTATTTATTTTTTTTAACCATTCTTAATAGTGCCTCCTTATTAATTGATGTACCCGGGCAAGTCTTCTTTGAATATTCCCTGTGAAATAGAAATTTAGAGCCTTTAAATATTTCAAATAAAGCTATTAGCAGTTCTATCAAGGCTTCAAGCTGTTTTCCCTCAAGCTTTTCATGTCCTATATCAAAATTACCTATCATTTCAATGGCAAAGGCTCCAGTATTATGTCCTTTAATACTAGCTGGAGTTTCGTTTATATCTCTACCATCCCAAATCCTTCCATCGGGAGCCAATGAAATATGCTGACCTATGTCAGACCATCCCAATTCTACTGTATGATATGACCACATTCCCAATATTATGTCTTCTTTATTAGATGCATTATAATAATCCTCTTTTGTAGGTTTCCAAGTATGATGAAGATGTATCTGGTTTATATCTCTATTTATATCGGTTGTCTTTAAGTAGTCTATATATTCAATCACTGTATACTGCTTAAATCGTCTCAATATTTTACCTCCAGTCGGCTCACATATAACTCTTATACTCTCTTTTTCCTTTGTGGTAATATATCTATATGATAGAACAAATGATTTGTTCAAAGAGATTATTCAAAATAAAAATCCACTGGGCTAACATATGGCGGCAAAACTATTAAGGAAAGTCTCAATATTGTTTATCTATATATATAGTTGTGAATCTGACACAGAGACTAAGCTCTGTGCCACATTACACTATTTCTTCTTGCAATCATTACAGTGCCAGTGACAGTCTTTGTTCTTACAGACACATTCATATTCCAAAAATGCTGTATCTGATTTGCATATAGGACAAAAGGCAGTGCAGTTATCCTTGTCTTTTTTTCTATCGACCATTGTAGCCACCTCCATATTGAGTGAATATTTGCAAAATA
>JANQEZ010000359.1 GCA_028278115.1 Clostridia bacterium | reverse complement strand
TCCTTAAATATCTCAAATTCATTGGGGCTTCCCTTATCATTAAAATCTACAATTGCTACATTAGGATTTTCTATTCTTGGATCAAACTCATTAAAAATGTTTATACATTCCTCAACCCATGTATCAAAAAGCTCAAAGGAATTTATGTCATATTTTTCTGCAAATATCTTAAAGGGAACGGATTTTGATAGGATTCTGGATAACTCCCTATCCTCATTCATGGCAGAAGCTCCATCGGCATTTAACTCGCAAAATTTGAAGCTCCCATCTTCTTTATAGAAAATATCAATTCTTGCCATTGGGATTCTGGTCTTATATCCATGCTCTGTTAAAATTAGCTTCTCCAATAGCTTAGAAAATCCAAATTTTTTTCTGAATATAGGGTCCTGAACATACCTATCCATAACCTTCCTTAATATATTCATCAAAGTAGAAGTAAGGCTTTTAAATCTCTTTAAATCTTCTTCCCTATAAAGCTTAGGCATATATAGAAATGGAACTGGCTTTCCCTTGTACATGGCTGTTGAATTTTTAACTTCCTCAATAGTTTTTAGGTAATCCTGATAACATACTTCCTCTCGTTCTCTAATGATTTCAATATACTCTTTATCTAGATTAATTCGATCCAAAAATTTTCACTCCAATCACAGCAAGTTGTTTAAAATGTTTTTTTCTAGTGCTTTGTGTTTTCCTAAATGCAGCTTTTCCTTAATCATAAGGGAAGGAGTCATCTTTTTAATAATTAGTTCCTTTAAAGGAAAAAGATATTTGGCTTCCTCGTCATCTAAGCCCCTCTGGGCAAAAGTTATAATTTCATGACAGACTTCCAATACATTTCTATCCATTATTTTCGCATCTTTCCCAAAGTTAATTATATCCTGCTTGGCTTCCTTTACCTTATCGTTTGTTAGATCAATCAGCTTATCATTTAATTCATCAAGAATTTCCTCATCATAAAAAAGTCCCTTGAGAAGAGCTACTCCACTTATGTTTAATGGATAGGGAACTGCATCAGCCATTCTTATCTCAATAAACTTTTTAGTCCTTACATCTGGAAAATACATAGTCAGTACATGTTCAAGCTCCTTCTCTGTAAACTCATCTGGCGAGTATATGTCTTTAAACAGCTTATCTCCAGTAAAGTGGAATTCACCATCTTTTTGAATAATTATGGGCGGTGCATTCAATATATACTCTGAATATTCTTCATAACTAAATACCTTATCCAGAGCACCTGGCACAACTTTGCATCTATCATCATCACAGTCATTCCATATAAAAACCCTTAAAGTACTCTTATCCCAACTCTCTCCTTCAAAGAATGGAGCATCATCAAAAATAAATGATATAAAAGGCGATAGGGCGTTGGCAACCCTGAATTTTTTTATGTAATCTTCTTCGCTGCTATAGTCTATTGTGACCTGAAGAGAAGCTGTTCCCTTCATCATATTATGGGCATATTTACCCTTCTTTTTGAAATATTCTGACATATATTTATATCTTCCCTTAGGAATAAAGGGTATATTATCTATCTTGCTTTTAGGCTGATAGCCTAGAGAAACTATTAGCTGATTCTTTCTATCCAAAATAGGAATAATATCATGTAAAAAACTTAAGTATTCATTCTCAATCTCATGTACATCCCTACAGGGCTTTGTGCTTAGCTCTACTTGAGCACCGGGTTCAAGTGTTATTGTACTCCCATTTTTCTCAAGTCCCATCAAATAATCTTCTTCATACTTACCCTTCCAGCCTTTATTAATGAGCTCCTTTAAAGTAGACTCAATACCTTTTTCTTCATAGAATGATACGGTTTCTAAAGTATTTGCATCCACAACAAAGTGTTCAAACTCGGCACCAATTCTAAAATCCTCTTTAGCCTTCTCATTTTCCTTAAAATAGTTTATAATTTTTTCTTTCTGATAATTTAACTCATTATCAACAAGCAATTTGAAACCCCCTAAATAGTGTAATAATATTAAGCCTTTAAACTGATAAAATAGTCTAATCTTTAGTGTTGTAATCAAATTGATTTAGATAACATATCCATATTAATACTAATTAAACATTTGTCAACTATCTATAGTTTAAAAATATATTTCGGTTAAATAAAATTAGCCTACTTACATGTATACCACAACCCTTTATAGTTAAAACATTTTTTAAATTAGTTTTTTAATTGATAGAAATATCAAATTCTTGATTCTTGCTTTTTATCTCTAAAACTTCTAGATTATACTCCTTAAGTTTATTTTTTATTCTTTTAGTAATGCTAAACTCACTGCTGAAATGCATTGGTACAAGCAATTTGGGCTCTATAATTTTAGCAAAATATTCTGCTGAAAGATAATAGTATTCTCCTAGTCTTGGATCAACTGGAACAAAGGCTATATCAATTTTTTTATCAGTTAAAAGATTTACCTCCTTTTTAAAGTCTTCAGCTTCTTTCCTTTGGGCATCTTTAGAATCATTCTCCCAATGCCACCAGTTTAAATCACCGGCATGAAAAATCCCAATATCATCTATAGTAACTAAAAATGATATTCCTCTATCGGTTGAACCAAAGCTTTGAATATTTAAACCTTCAATATCTATGCTCTGATAGCTCTCCATTGAGTAATAATTTTCTTTGCTCTCATTCATCTCAATATCATAGCCTAAGAAGTATTTTATTCTGGAATTTTTTCTTTCCCAGTCAAAAATTTTTCTTTCAAAGTGATCTGAATGCCCGTGGCTTATAAATACATATACATTATCCTTATCAGAAAAATGCTTCGATAAATTAGTATCTAAACAATCAAATACTAAAACACGATCTTTAACCTTTATTATAAAGCCGCTATGAAAACTATGGATTATTTTCATCTTCACCCCTCCAATATTATCTTTAGATTCTTTTAAACCTTTAATATATATCTTTCCTCTTAGATATATATTTATCATATCAGATAACTATGCAAATTTACTTGTAATAGTATTATTTTTAC
>JANQEZ010000056.1 GCA_028278115.1 Clostridia bacterium | reverse complement strand
GAGGCAATCTCCTAATAAAATGATAAGTAATAGGAAAAGTATTAAGTTGTTTAATCCGAAATGACCATCGCTCATATTGACACCTCCTGCCAAAATAATATGCAGATTTGTAATCTCAATATATTCTATTCATATTCTTAAGAATCTGTGAAACTTTTTTACTTTTTATTTTCCAACATTTCGATGAGTTTATCTAGCTTCCTTTGTTGGCTTTCACTTAGAAAAGCTCTGATTTTATCCATAGTCTTTATTTGTCTTCTGAATTCTTCATCACTCATGTTAGCCCTGATTTGTTTTACTTCATCAATCAAGTCGTCTTTAGTCTTGCCCTTATAGACATCTTTATAGTCCTTCACTAAATTATCTAGTGGGTTTATTTTCTTACCTCTTCTATCTTTTCTCATATAAAAACCTCCAATTGAATAATATTAGATATAGAGAATATATATCTAAGAAGCTATTGATAATAACCATAATATGCGTAACAAAAAGAAACGTTCACGCATATTATAAAAATATGAGTATCCATTGTCTGGGAGGGATCGATATGGCTGAAGCTATTAAACTGCAAAATGATATCAGCGAAGAAAAGACAGATAAAGTCAAGACAAATAATAGTAAATTATTTGATTTTGGTGATAATCTATTATTGCCTATAGTATTGATACTGATGCTTGGCAACAATGATACAGATTCTCCCGTGCTTGATAATGTAAAAAAATTAGCTAAAAATATAATAAACTTACCGTTGAATATAGATATTCCACCAGAGGATATTGAAACAATGATGCAGGTAGTTGATACCGCAACACCCTATATGAATCCAGAAAATACAGATATATTAGTTAATCTCTCTGCATTCCTTTCAGGGATGCAAAAGATATCTATTATAAAGGAGTATGGAAAAGATATGGCTGATGGACCTTTAAATTTTAAGAATCAAAGGGAAAAGGCATTACATATGCTGGGTGCCCTTGAACAATATATGGATGAAGGAACTAAAAAAAATATGACAGGATTTAAAAATGCCTTAAGCATGATGGATAAATTCCAAGCTACTACTAGCAACTTAAGTGAAAAAAGAAAAAACGGAGGGAATATAGACATCAGAGATATGATCCAATTGATAGGACCTTTGCTTGGAAGCTTTAGCAATTCCCCCGATGTTCAACAGATTGACAGCATGATTAGAATGGTCCAAATTATGTCGGCATTGAATGAAGATGGAAATAATCCAGTAGATGACGTTGGCGGATCAGTACCTATAAGTACTAGTGACAGTTCCGGTGATGACGACGATGGAGCTTTTTTTGAATTCATTATTGATAGATATGACGATGAAGATGATTTTTAAGTAAAAAAAGGAGCAATTTGCTCCTTTTTTTTAATATGTTTTTTTGAAAAATTTTATGTACATGATTAAAGGCTAATATCTAAGGCTTTAAACAAAACTCAACAGCCTAAATTTTTAATCAACATTTAGGATTCCAAAAAAGAGTCTTTTCCCACAAGGATTCCACAGGAAAAATTGTATTGAATTTATGGAAGTAATTCATCAAGCTTGTTTTTATCAAAGCCAACAATTACTTCATCATCAACGAAAATAGCTGGAACTCCCATGATTTTTCTTTTAACAAGCTCTTTTCTAGCAGCGGGCTCAGTCTGAACGTTTCGCTCTTCAAACTCCACATTTTTTTCCGAAAGATACTCTTTTACAGTATGGCAATGCGGGCATGTATTACTGGTAAAAACTACAACTTTTTTCATATTTTCCACCTCCTGATATTATTATTACCCATGTTTTGTTGAAAAAAACATGGGTTTTGCTCAACTGGCATTACAGGCTGCCCAGAAACCCGAATTTCTTCGTTGCTGCTTCAACCGAGAACTCTTACGTATTTCTGTATACGCTGCGACCTCTCGCTTTCAGCACGCCTCAAACTTCAGATTTCGGGACAGCCTGCCATCTTGTTGACTTTGTCAACAATCTGCAATGCCAGATTCAACTGGCATTAATTGCCTTGGCTGATGCATATATTGTTAAGATGGGAGGTATTTATGTGGAGAGTAAAATTTGCAATTTAGTTGAAGCCTTTGGATTTCGGTTAATAAAAAACCTCCCATATAAAGATTATAATATAGTAATAACCAATAGAGGTCAATTTGCATTAAAGAAAGTAGATTGTCAAGCATGGGAGATAGCTTTTATACATAATTTAAAGCAGTATTTAATAAATAACGGGTTTAGCAATATAGATAAATATTTAACCGTAAAGGAAAGCCCCTATGTTGAGCTTGAGGGAGATTATTATGTTATGACTGAATTAATAGAGGGAAGGAAGTACAGCCTTAAAACCTCAGTACAGCTAAGGCAAAGCTCTAGAGCCTTAGCAGAGCTGCATAAAGCCTCACAGGGATACTATTATAAAGTAAAGGGCAGAATCAGAGCTAATATAGGAAAGCTGCAAGGGGAATATTTAGAAAAGTGTCAGGATTTCATATACATAAAAAACCTTGTAAGGATGAAAAAAAAGAAAGAGGAAATAGATATTTTATTTCTTGAACATGCCGATATGCTCTACGATATGTCAATTGAGTCAGTGGGAATGATTCAAAACAACGGATATTTTGAGCTTTGTGAGGAGGAGTCTAGGGAGAAATATATTTGTCATAATGATTATAAACATAATAATATCATTGTGGGGAAAGATGGTAAGCTTAATATAATTAATTTTGAAAAATGCAAATTTGAACTAAGATGTGTAGATATAGCAAAGTTCATTGTAGCCACTATAAGCAGTCTAAACTGGGATTTCAAAAGTGCTTTAAAGATTCTAGAAGCTTATAATGATGTGATACAAATAGAGGAAAGAGAATATAAGCTAATGGCTTCCATGATACAATTTCCCCACAGCATATGGAAAATAGCAACGGAATATTATTATCAAGAGCCTACTCCCTTTAACAAAAGATATTACGTAAAGCTAAAGAAAAATATAAAAAAAATGCCATATAAAATAGAATTTCTAAAAAAGTACAAGAAAAGATTTATATAAAGCCTAGAAGGAAGACCCTAAAACTTAGAACTTGCAACTTGGAACTTACAACTCCGAGGGCATCCTCAGACGCCCTTAGAAACAATCATTTCCAATAAATCAAAACGTCGACTTTTATGGTAGCCCAGGAAATCTACACCATCAAACCCCCTTATTTTCGTATTACTTTGATAAATGGAACAGGCCTCTATACAGTCACCAATAATTGTTTTAGCGACCTGTGATGCATGAAAGTCATCTCTAATAGTTGATTTAAGCATATCCTGGGGAATCTTAGTAGATATGGCAATATTGAAATTATACCTTGAAGCCAAAGCTAGGGAAACAGGTGGAACGGCAAGGCTCTTAAATCCTATTTTATCAATAAGTCTTCTGGATACTCCGTGGGGACCGTGACTTGGTATTGCATATTTGATTTTATTATATACCTTAAGCTCAAGATTTAGCTGCCTTCTAAAGGCTAAGAGTATCTTACTTATATTGCTGCTAGCAGGATTATGACAGTAGCAGTCTGTAAGTCCCATATCTATGTTTTTATAGGATATATCTGAGATTATTTCATCTATATTATGACTTATGTTTCCACACATATCTCCATCCACAAATATAAATCCACTCGCACCGGAGCTATAAGCAAAAAAAGCACCCATCGCCCTTGGAATGTCAAGTCCAAGGGGTTTGTTAAATAAAACCGGCTGTATCCTGTGGCTTTTTATATTTAAAACCTCCATAAAAGTATTATCAGTAGAGCCATTGACCACCACTATAATTTTATCTGTCTTGGTTTTTAAAAGCATATTTAAGGTCTTACCTATCTTTTCTTCTTCATTTCTAGCAGGAACTATTGTATAAATCATTTTGTTCCACCGCCTGGTTTAAGTAATAGTGTCAAGCTTTTCGGTGTTATTAGAAATATTCAGCTAATTCATTTAGATATAGATGTCTTTAGGTAGTTAAGTTTCTGCTTTGGTTGACATAAAAGAATGACCAAAACCTAGTGCCTAGCACCTAGTAACCAGTACCGAGACCTAAAAAGCCACCCGAAAGATAATCTTCACTATCCATTTTACGTATCTTCTATTTCATAAGTGACTATGCACCTAAAACTTTGTAAATTCATACTATATAGTACAGCAGTTTATAGTGTAGGAGGATTTTGATGGATGATCTAAAGGTTGGAGATATAGTAGCGAGAAAATCATATGATTATGATATTTTGTTTAAAGTTACAGATATAATCATTGATTCAAATAATAAGAGAAGCTTTATACTAAAGGGAACTAATTTGAGAATTATTGCAGATTCTCCTGAAGGTGATTTAAAAAAGGTTCCAATAAATAAGGTTAGTCAGTTTAATAATATATTCAACAAAGAGATAAATAGGATAGTAAATAACATTTTAATGGAGAAAAAGGAGAAGGACTATAAGGGTTTAATGAGGAGTCTTCCAGAATACACAAGGGATGGGAATCACTTTGGAAAACCAGGTAAAGTACTTCATTTAGATGGAGATGGAGAATATATAGATGTATGCCTTAGGGTATATGAACAGCTGGATATAGAGGTGATAGGAAAAATTGTTGATGAAAAGGAGCAGCCCAGTGTAGTGGGAAGTCTCCTTAGGGAACACAATCCAGATATATTAGTATTAACAGGGCATGACAGCATACACAAAGGAAAAGAGGATTTTACTGACATAGAAAATTATAGACATTCTAAGTACTTTGTAGAAAGCGTTAAAGAAGCAAGGCGGTATGAATCGAGTATGGATGAACTTGTGATATTTGCAGGTGCATGCCAGTCTTTTTTTGAAGCAATGATTAAAGCAGGAGCTAACTTTGCTAGCTCACCCCATAGAACACTAGTGGAATGTATACCGTAGGAAGGAGAGAGCTGCATGAAAAAGCAAGAGAAAGAAATACAGCATAGCTTTGAAGGAGAAGGAAGCTTTGAAGAGGTGCTGCTGAAATTGGTAATGATAAAGTTAAATGATTTAAGGCTATAAACTATTAGGTCTACCCTATAGCTCAAAATGCGAGGTGATATTATCAAGAGATGTGCTGTATATGTGAGGGTTTCAACTGAGATGAAGGCTCAAAAGAGTAGTATAGCACATCAGAAGAATTTTTTTGAAAGCTACATAAGACAAAGAGAGTGGCAGCTTTTCAAAGTGTATGAAGATATTGAAAGTGGTATGTCGATAAATAAAAGAGATGGTTTAATACAGCTCATTAAGGATAGTGAAAGAGGAGATTTTGATATACTTCTTACTAAGAGTATTTCGAGATTTGCCAGAAATACATTAGAGGGTCTAAAATATATACGTGAATTAAAGCAAAAAGGTATAAGGTTCATTACTATAGAGGATGGGTTTGATTCCTTTGAATACGATGAATTTATGTTTACATTATTATTATCAATGGCTCAAAAGGAATCAGAAAAGACGAGTCAGCGTATACAGTTTGGGAAAATTCAAAGAGCTAAAAAGGGGCTTTATAATGGAAGCCATCCCCCCTATGGATATAAAAAGAAAGGAGAGAATCTGCTGATACCTGCAGGAGATATAACAACGGAAGTAGTAAAAATAATTTTCAATCTATATACCCAGGGCTTTGGAATCTATAGGATAGCAAAGCATCTAAATGACAAGGGATACCCAACCCCAAGCATGGCAGCCAAAAAGTCCAATAGCACTACAATATGGCATCAGAGCACAATAAGAAATATTTTAACCAGCGAAGTATATATAGGCAATATGGTTCAAAACAAAAGCAAAACAAAGGATTTACTAAAGGGAATACGGGATATGAATTCAGAAGAAGAATATATAAGAATTGATAATACCCACTTAGGTATAATAGATTTAGAAACCTTTAATCAAGTTAAGCAAGCTTTAAAAGAAAGAAGCGTAAAAAAGACATCTGGCTCTAAGCATCTTTTTACAGATATACTATACTGCGGAGAATGTGGTGGAAGAATGCATTACAAGAAAAAAAAATCTTCCTATATCTGTGGAAGGGTAAACAAATTTGGTAAGAAGTATTGTACTGGCTCCTATATAAATGAGGATTTTTTGAGAAGGGAAATAGAGGGTAAGCTATCAGAAATCCTATATGATAACATTAATTTATGTGAATTTAATAAAAAGCTGGAAGCTCAGGCTAAAAAAGATCAAAGTCATGACGAATTAAACTCCCTAGAGGAGGAGATAGAAGGAGCTAGAAGAAAGAAAAATCGTCTTTTAGAGGTATATATAGACAATGTAATAACAAAGCGAGAATACAGCCTCAAAAACTCAGCTCTCAATAATGAAATAGCCCTTTTAGAAAAGAGAAAAAAAAGATTAGAAGCACAGTTGAATGAAGATAGGCAAAATACAATAAAAAGCTATAATCAACTATATGAATATATAAAGCTTGACAATATAGTTGTAAATAAACTCATAAAAAAAATAAATGTCTATAATGACGGCAATGTAAAAGTAAAATATAGGTTTGGGAAAAGTTCTAAGATTAGGGTCGATCTATAGAGAACTTAGGTTAATAGTTAATTTATACATCATTGCAAACTTTGAAATCATTAAAATATCAAAATCCTTTTGGCTTTATTTCACTCTATTGTTGGTTACCTATATATAGATGTGTGACTGAGAAGTTTTACTTTCAATGTTTTGCTGTGAGCTGTCAGCCGTTAGCTGTAAGCCAAATAGTCATTGTAGTTTTGGCATGCGAAATATTTCTAAAAAAGGTGAAGTTTCTAAGTCACACATCTATAAAGATAAACGCTTTTAACCCTTAATTATTTTTTCCAAGAGAATAATGAATGCTTGTACATTTTTTTCTCTGGAAATATTAAATTATAAAAGCGTTTATCTATAGGCTTAGTTGATTCTTTAACTAACCCATGAGAAGCGGCTCAAAAACTTTGAACTTACCCCTTGAACTTAGAACTAAAAAATACCCTTTATAGGAGATTTTTACACATTTATGCCGTAAAAAATCTCAGTCATTTCTTTATTAAGCTTTTCTATAATGACACTTTTTTCATACTCAGTTAAATCACTTTCACTAATATCAAATAGATAATTATTAAGCTCAATCTCCTTGAGTTTCATCTTTGTGTGGAATATATTAGATTGATATATATTCATATCAATTAAACTATATCTATTAATAGTTTCTCTAGATATATAGTTTTGTATTGAATTAATTTCATGGTCAATAAAGTGCTTTTCACCATCGACATCCCTAGTAAAGCCCCTAACACGATAGTCAGTAGTAATAATATCTGAATCGAAGCTTCCAATTAGGTAATTTAGTGCCTTAAGGGGAGAGATTTCTCCACATGTGGCAACGTCAATATCTACTCTAAATGTACTAATTTCATTATGGGGATGACTTTCAGGATAAGTGTGAACCGTTACATGACTTTTATCCAAGTGACCAACTACACTCTTTCTAATTGGAGTTATAATTCCTCTATTGCAGGATGGGTCAAGGACATAAAGGGGTACTTCTTCTTCAGAAATCAATAAGGTTACACTTGCACCCTGGGGGTCATAATCTTGTTTCGCAACATTTAAGACGCTTGCACCTATCATCTCGGTAACATGAGAGAGTATATTTGTCAATCTTTCTGAGTTATACTGTTCATCAATATACTCAATGTACCTTTTGCGATCCTCTTTAGTCTTGGTATAACAAATGTCATAAATGTTAAAGCTTAATGACTTGGTTAAATTATTAAATCCATAAAGCTTTAGTTTGTTTTTAGTTATATTTGTCAACTATCATTCCTCATTTCTAATTATTTTTTTAAGAAAATTATATACCTTATACTGCTATTGTGCAAGATATAAATTTTCCTAATAAAGTTAAGTTTAACAAAAATGTGGATAGCTTCAATAAAATGCTTGTTATTCTAAGGGGTTCACCATGAGTAGTATCCCAAAAAAAAATTATAAATAAATCTTTTAAAAAATTAAAAACTATTTATGATGACCATACTATAGAGAATCCATAGTAAATCTTAATTTATACATATCAAATTATCCGATGTTTCTAGGGATTTTTGATGTGTATAAATTAAAGCTTTGACTGGAATCTCTATATAGAGAATCCGAAGTAAATGTTAATTTATACATATCAAAATATCCGATGTTTCTGGGGATTTTTGATGTGTATAAATTAAACTTTTGACTGGAATCT
>JANQEZ010000318.1 GCA_028278115.1 Clostridia bacterium | reverse complement strand
GCATTTTTTCTTATGGACAGAGCTCCTGAGTTGTAATTTTCCAATCTAGATATCATCTTAAAAATCGTTGTTTTTCCAGTTCCGTTTCTTCCTAATAATCCTACAATTTCACCACTTTGAACCTCAAAGCTTATATCTTCAAGGACTTTATTTGCTCCATAATATTTCTCTATACTTTTCAAGCTAATTTCTATCATAATATATTCCTCCCCATATTATAAGGCTGTCAGCAGCCACTTCTAATTTATTTGAAATAAAAAATGTCTGAGCAAGCGACCACCTACCCAAACATTAATAAATCTATTTTTTTAGTCATACTATAAAGAATCCATAGTGAAACTCATTATACTTATAATAGTATTAACTATATAGCTTTACAATCGGAATTAAATATACTAATAGCATATAGATGTGTGACCCTGAAGCTTAACCTTTTTTAGAAATATTTCTTAAACAAAACTACAATGCCTATTTGGCTAATAGCTAATGGCTGACAGCCCACAGCAAAATATTGAAAGTAAAACTTCTGGGTTACACGTCTATATTTACATTTACTTAATAAATCACACATTATCTAGTTGATAAAGTCCTTACATTTTCCGATGTATTATGAAAAAACCCAGGTAAGTAAATTCCTACCTGGGATTCTATCTACGTTATTTAGGTAAAGATGATCTACTTGGTCTTAGTTGACATAATATTTAATTTTGGACACACTACTCCCTTGGTTTAACAAGTTAAATTTTATATTATAGTTAGCTGGTAGTTTATCCAAAAAATAATCAACTAAAACTTGAGCCTTCACCTTTACACCTCCTTATAAAGCTTCTCTGATATTGTACCATATGTTTTCAGATAATTTCAACACCTTTATAAATTTAACAACCATATAGATAGATTCAATAGTGACGCAAAGGACACCCATAGCAGATATGGAATCATAAGATATCCTGCTGTTTTATCTATTCTATAGAATTTAATAGTGGTAATAATTATTAGCAGCAATAATATCAGTATTTCAATATAAGCAAATCCCCTTAGCTCTAATCCAAAAAATATTATGGTCCATAGAAAATTAAACATAAGCTGCAATCCATAGTACATAAGTGCCCTTGATACTTCTTTATTCTCCGTTCCATACATCCAGATTCTATAGCTTGCAATACCCATAAGTATGTATAATACTGTCCAAACCGGTCCAAAAACAGACGCTGGTGGTGCAAAACTTGGTTTATTTAAGCTCTCAAAGGTTTCATAAGTATTTCCAACTAAGTATGAGCTTAGAAAGCCCACTAAAAGCGGAATCAAAATACTAATAAATAATGCCCTTAAATTTACTTTTCCATTTACCATAAATAATCTTGACAATCCACATCCCTCCAGAATTTATTCTATATAATAATTAGTATTCTATTATAATGAAGGAAATGCATAATTTTAAATTAGCTTAATACTCATAAGTAAGAAGCATAAGATATAAAACAGATAATATATTTCCAAAAATATTAAATCTTTCTATTTTTTATCTCAAACCTAGAAATATTCACAGTTTTAATCTACTTTCTTATATATTTTTGAAGGAAATCTTAAATTTAGGTAGAATAGTTTTATTGAGAAAGATAAAACAAGAGATTTAGTTATATTCAATTAGGGGGATAATATGGAAAATATAGACATTTCAACGCTTTCCGTATCAATGGAAGATATTATAAATAGTTTGCCCGATATTATATCTTCTAAGGTTGTTCTTGATGAAAATAAAAATATAATAGAGCTTCACATATTATCAAATAACAATAGAAATCCAAAACAAATATCTAGGGACGTCCAATCGGCTCTAGCTGCTAAATTTGGGATTTCCGTAGATCATAAAAAAATTAGTATAGCTCAAGTGGCTTTTAATGAATCTCCTATTAATAGTTTTAGACTAATAATTGACTCAATAAATTATTCAACTATAGGAAATATAGCAGAAATTACGGTAAATCTCAAAAAAGGAGATGAACTGTACGAAGGTAGAGCCACGGGAGCAAATTCTACTATGAATACATATAGATTAATAGCCTCTGCAACCTTGGACTGTATACATAAATTATTAAATGTTTCAAATTCATTTGTGGTTGAAGATATAGAAAGAATTACTCTAGCTAAACAGGATGTCATAACCATAGCCATAAGCTTTATTACCGCCTATCAAGAGGAGCTCTTAGTAGGCTGTGCAATAATAAGAAAAAATGAGAAGGAAAGCATTGTAAAGGCAACCTTAGATGCTATAAATAGGAGAATAGTGACTTTTAATAACTAACTTCGTTAATTAGGTCGACATATAATTTTTTGTTTTATCGTATTTTTAATCTTTTTTAGCGTAGCGATATTAGCCTGTAAAATTAGCGTAGCAGCAGAGAAATAAAATAAAGGAGGCTATATCGTGAAAAGATTAATGGTAGTTTTAATGTCTTTATTATCACTAGTTTTATCAAGTGGTGCTGGCTGGAGCTGGAGATAAATTTTAAATGTCGGCCTTTTTATTTTAAGGAGAATATAAAATGACTAATTTACCGTTAAAAGCAAGACTATATACCCTATCCATAATTATTTTGGGACTCATAATTGTTTTATTTGGCTTTATTAACATAACAATATTTTCAAATTCCATATTCTATGTTATTCTTTTTTCCCTATTATCTATTATTTCAGAATCTTTAGCAATTCCAGTTGGAAATTCGTCCTATCTATCAGTCACTTTCGCAATTGGTTTAACGATTGTTCTGATTTTTGATCCTTTAATAGCGTCAGTAATTATGTATATAGGTCTCGTCTTTTCTGTTGAATATAAAGATAAGAAGTGGAATCATATATTAAATACTTCGATCTATAAAAGACTTTTTAATGGCAGCTCCCATTCAATTTCTGCTTTATTGGCAGGTTATTCATACCTTTTTGGCAATACAATTATGCCCTATGCTAGGCTTTCTCAATTTAACATATTAGGAATTATTTTTGCAATAATAACCTATGTTGTTCTAAACAACTTTATCTTTATGATTTTGTTTTCAATACTTGAAAAAAATCCCTTTAAAATCCTAATTCTTCAAAATATATGGGTTTTGAAAAACTTTGTTGCCATTTCACCCTTAGGTATTATAATGGCTATTGCATATATCAGTTATGGATGGTTTGCACTACTTCTATTTTTCGGTCCATTATTATTAGCTCGCTATTCCTTCAAACTTTACCTAGATATGAGAAATATATATTTTGAAACAATAACAGCTTTATCAAATGCTTTAGATGCCAAGGATCATTATACAAACGGACATTCCCATAGAGTTTCCCATTACTCAGAGGTCATAGCAAGAAGAATGGATTTACCAAGCAATAGGGTTGATATGATAAAAACTGCTGCTCTCCTCCATGATATTGGAAAGATAGGTGTCTCAGACTATATATTAAACAAACCCGGTCATTTAACCGAGGCTGAGCTCTCTCTAATTCAGCAGCATTCAACAATCGGATACAAAATATTAAATGACATAGATTTTTTAAAGGAAGTTTCAAGGATAATAAAATACCACCATGAAAAGTATGATGGCTCTGGCTATCCCGATGGTCTTGAGGGTGAGTGCATACCTATAGAAGCTGCTATTTTATCAGTAGCTGATGCCTTTGATGCTATGACATCAAATAGACCATATAGAAATGCTATGACATATACTGCTGCAACTAATATAATCATCAATGAAGCTGGAAAGCAGTTTAATCCAATAGTTGCCAAGGTATTTAAGGACATAATGGCAGAAAATAGGGAGATGCTTATTAATGTTAGCTGAATCAGTTGTACTTTCAATTTTTATAGGTGTTTTTAGAGGAAAAAAAATTAAGAGTTTAGAAAATTTACAAATTGATAAGTATTGGCTAATTCTTCTCTCATTTTCCATAGAATTTGCTTCTTCATTAATTATAGAAAGTGATATACAGCCCCTTAGCCAATTTATTACAGATAACTATTTTTTTGTACACATGATGGTTTATATACTTTTATTTATATGCTTTGCCTTTAATCGCAATAATGATAAGGCATTAGTAATAGTACTGATTGGAGTCATTCTTAATTTTATTGTTATTATGGCAAATAGTGGATTTATGCCTGTAAGTACAGATATGGCTTTATCTAAAGGCTTTAATGAAAGCATTGAGCTGTTAGCCAAGGGCAGAGTGGCTGGTCATGAAGTGCTTATAAGGGGTGAAACGAAGCTCTGGCTTTTAGCTGATATAATAAATATACCTCCACCCTATCCATTTCCACAAACCATAAGTATTGGAGATATATTTATTTCACTAGGAACATTTTTATTTATTCAGCTTGGTATGAGAAAAAATCTATCTGAAACTATAAAATAACTATAATTTTTTTAACCCTTTTCTTATATTTTGAAGCTCAAATAATTTACTCAGACTTCTCTATTCTATTATTTTTTCCACTTCAATATTTTATTGAACAGACGTGGCTGTATCTCATAGTAAGTCATTTTCTCTGGCATATTATCAAGTAAGCATATCTCACCTATTTCTAAATCTGGCAGTTCTCCAATCTCATGGACTTCGCTATAGAATAATCTCCCATAGCTACTAGATATACTGTCCTTTGTAACCGAATAGTCGCATACTACCTTTATAGTAAATTTCTTTGCACCAGTTTCTTCAAACAGTTCCCTTTTAGCCGTATCCTCTATATCCTCGTCCTTCTCCCTACGTCCTCCTGGTATTTCCCATGTATCCCTCTCCCTATGCTTTACATAAATCCATTTATTTTCATATTTGGATGCAATAACTGCGAATTTTAATGACTCTTCTTTTACTTCTCCTATTTCATGGAAATCTACCTTTAGCATTAAACTCTTCCCTTCTATACTTAAAATCTATTTTATATTAATCAAAAGTTTTAACTAAATTATTAATTCTTTCTTTAACTAAATTTTCCTTCTTTAAAAATATATTAAAAGCTGCTTTTACTTTTAATAAAAGCAGCTCAGATTGTAAGTAAAATCAATAAAATTTTAGGCTTCCTTCTTAAACTTAGACTTCTTTAATAAATATACTCCAATTATTATGAGAATGGCTGGGAAACTCAATTCTCTTATAAATCTAATCACATTATATGTACTTGGCAAATATCTGCCCATATAACGAGCTAGATTATTTATTATGATAAATCCTCCAGTAACTACTAATCCTTTACCTACATGCTTATGATTTAGTCCCTGTAAATTTTTGAAATCTATTATATTAATATCATAAACTAATTTATCTTCAATCTCTTTTCCCTCATTAATCCTTCTTCTTATATGCTGACAATCAAAGAAGCTGTAAAACCAGATTATCACATTAAACACTGTAAGCACTCCACTTAGATAGAAAACCGTTGCTAAGATTATTGGTATAGTAAATAAGACCATGATCTGCGTTCCTCTTTTCATGAGACCTAGATACATCTGACCAGCACCGGGTATTAATGAAAATACAAAGGTCCAAAATCCACTATACCTCCTTCTATAATTATTATGCTTATCCATACCTTTTCCCTTATTTTTTGACAGAGACACATAATTGCTGGAGCATTTTTTGCAAATAACCTTTCCTTCACTTTCTGTAGCACATTCCTTGCAGATTACTTCCCCGCACTCAAAACATCTTATACTGGCTTCTCTATCGTGATGCACATTGCAATTCATTCTAAAACCTCCTTACTATTTAGATATATCCCTTTAATATCTTGATTTACTTGTTAAATTTTATTTTGATATTTTTAAATATCTTAAAGTCTTGTAAATTTATTTTTTCATAGCTACTTTCCAGAAGTGATGGTACCTCCTTTATATACTTTGAAACCCAGCTTCCTGTAGAAAGCGATTCTCTATGAATCTGACTGGAGATATCTTCAATGCTATATCCCAAAGATGTATTTAAAATAAAGATGAGGATACCTGCTGCCACAAAGCTTATACCCCACTCCTTCATCATTAAGGGACTAAATTTCATTGATTTTGCTTTAAGGGTTATTTCTCCCATTATCCTGCTGGTAAAATCCTCTGGAGGTAAAACAGTAGGGTGGTTAGAAAGCAAATCAAAGACTTCCTTAAATTCATCATATTCTTTTTTACAGCTACTACACTTTTCCAGGTGCTTTTCTATCTTATATGTCTCAATATCGTTCAATTCTCTCTCAAAGTATCTATCTATCTTTTCTATAATCTGTCTACATCCCATCCCGTCTCACCTCCTAATCCTTTTTTAAAAATTTCATTCCTCAGTAAACGCCTAGCTCTATAAAGCCTCGTTTCAACTGTTTTTTCTGAAATGTCTAATATCTTGGATATTTCTTTATATGATGATTCATTAAAATGATACATAATAATTACGGTCTTGTATATATCAGGTAACTTATGTATAATCCTATGAACCTCCCTTTGCTTTTCGTCACTTATTACTATTTCTTCAGGAGAATTTATTTTGCCATCTGCATCTAACTCTCTCTCCTCCATCAAATCTTCATTAAAATTCAAACTCTGTTTTTTCTGTTTTTTCTTATAATCTATACACATATTTGTGGCAATCTTATAAATCCAAGTTTTAGGGCTAGATTCAAATCTAAACTTGCTCAGATTATTGAATATTTTTATAAATATTTCCTGAGATAAATCCTGGGCTTCATCATAATCATTGGTAAACTTATAGGCTAAGGAAAATATCATATTTTTATACATGTCTACCAACTTGCTATAAATGTTGATATTTCCTCTTTTTATCTCATTTATTATATCCTGCTCACTCAATCAAATCACCACACTAACCAAGCACATTAATTTTAGGAGTAAATTTCTTTAGTATATATTAAGATTACTCCATTGCAGCATCTATACTAATATCCCCATGCTCTGCTCTAATATCTATTGTCACATCTTTATTTCCAATACTCTCATCAATACTTTCTTCGTTTTGATTACTATCAATATTTAATCCAAAATCATTTCTTATTTGACCATGCCTTGTATATATATTGAACTTACCTTCTTGGCTTTTTGGCAATCTTATATTGACCCTACCATGTGCATTATCTACTTTCAGCCATTTACTGATAGCCTTATCACTTTCAAAAAATATCTTGTCGTTTCTATTATTAAGCTCTACAGCGTTATTTGCATTAACTAGACCAATAACGCCCTGTTCATTATCTATTCTAACATTACCCTCTATATTTTTCGCATCTATACTTCCATGGCTTCCCTTTACTTTTATATCCCCTGATACATCCTCTATATCAACTCCGCAGTATCTACTTTCAATAATTAGATTTCCACCTATTTTCTTTACCTCTATACTGTCATGGGAGTTATCTATATCTACATTTCCATCCACTCCAATGACTTGAATATCACCATGTTGGCTTACTATATTGATATACTTAGTTATCTTCTGTGCTGATATTCTACCATGTCTGTTTTCAATATTAGCTTCTCCATCTAAATTGTATACTTCTACAGCACCATGAGAATTTTTAATCTCTAAGATTCCCTCTGTATCCTGAACCAATATATCTCCATGTCTATTACTAACCTTTGCTGAGTTTGCAAAGTCATATATCTCTATATCCCCATGTTCATTAACGATATCAAGCTCCATATCATAGGGAACGGTTATTTCTAGGTCTATTTCTAGGTCCTTTAATTTATTATCCGATATATATTTATCTCTTTGACTTATTAATTCAATATAATCTCTGCTGTCGTTTGTAACCTTTAAAATATTATCAGCTATTTTTCTAGCCTCTTCTTCATCATAATTATGCTTCATTTTTACCAACATATTTACCTTAATATCCTTCTCTTCGTTTTTATCTAGGTTAATATCACCAAAGCTATTTTTTATTTTAAGTTTCTTTTTATCCTTTGCTTCAATTGCAACCTCTTTATTTACAGTTGTTTGGCTTTTATAGGACACAGGTATAATCCCTACATCAGTATTTATATAAAATGGAAAGCTCTGAAGCTCTGACAAAACAAATACTACAAATACTATGACCAGTATAAAAAATATGCTCTTTCCGCTTATAGGTACTTTATCCTTGGTTTCATCCTTTTGAAAAATTATTTTACTTAGGAAAATTTCTATTCCAAGGAGAATTATTATTGACGGCCAAAAAACCGATAAAATAAATCTTATATCTATATTCATTAAATTATTTATTAAAAATAGCACTCCCAGTAATATTAGCGTTATAGCCAAGGTAAATATACCTATCTTCTTTTCAATCATTTCCACTCCTCCTTTAAATCCTCTTAATTTTTGTGTTTCTATAAATATAGACGATGGATATAAAAAAAACCCTTCAAGAATTTTTTATTTTTTATAATAAAAAACCTAAGGATATATTTCTTTAACTTTAATTTTTATTGGGTATTTATAAAGTAACTCGTTGTGCTAGTAAAGCATTAATTTTAGTTTTTCAATACTTAAGGGGGTTTTGATATTTCATTTGAGTGATTTTTATGAATCTGTTTTAACCTGCAAAATATAAAAAAAACAGGT
>JANQEZ010000301.1 GCA_028278115.1 Clostridia bacterium | reverse complement strand
TCGTTTTTATAGCCAACCATTGAGTCCAGTGTATTTATGGCTTTATATGCCATTCCTAAGGGTGCTCCGCCAATAAATATATAAAGCAAAGGTGCTATTATTCCATCGGATATATTTTCTGCAATGGTTTCAACGGTTGCCCTTGTAATTCCTATTTCGTCAAGGGAATTTGTATCTCTTCCAACAATATAGGAAACAAATTTTCTTGCCTTTAAGATTTCATGACTTTTCAAAGGAAAATATACCTTTTTACTTTCCCTAGCGAGGCTTTTTGTGGCTAATATCTGAAAAATCATAAATGCTTCCACAGCCCCTGCAAAAAACGATGAATATATTTGTAAAGTGCTAATTAGTAAAAATGTAATCAAATAGGTTGATATTATAGTTGTTAATGCTAATACTGTGCCTCCAACCTTAGCCTTCTGTCCTGTATTAAAAAATCTTCTAAGGAGTCCTTCCAGTTTTTTTATACCTTTTCCAATAAATCTTATTGGATGGGGCAGCCAATATGGATCACCAAAGGCTATATCTAGTAAATATCCAATAAATATCAGTTCCATTCTACCCACCATTGACTATCTGATATATTTTCTCCATATCAACGCTTTCTCTAACTATTTTAGCAAGCTTTTTATATTCCTTTTCCTTAAACTCATCAAAGCTGTCAATACTACTTTCTATTTTGCCAAGACCCTTTAATTCCCTGACTCTATTTAACATTTTTCTAGTGAAGCTAATATTATCAAAAACTCCATGTAAATAGGTTCCAAAGACATTACCTTCTTTATTAACTCCGCCATCAAAAATTTCTACATCTTCTTTCAGTCTTTTTGTAATCTTTATCAAAGGAGATGTCTCATCCAGCAGCTTTGTCTGTCCCATATGGATTTCATAGCCTATAACTTTATCACTGCTTATTCCTTGTAAGATTCCATTATCTACTGATAATACTTCTCCTTCAACTTGGGTGGTTGTCTTTATTTTCTCAAAAATCGTTTCTGCGTTTAATAGTCCTAATCCATTTATTTCATCTATGACACTCTCTGTACCATGTGGGTCTTTAATTGTTTTACCTAGTATCTGATATCCACCACATATACCAACTATGGTTTTTCCTTCTCTGTGTAATCTCAAAATCTGTTCCTCTATGCCTGAGTTTCTAAGATATATAAGGTCCTCAATGGTATTCTTTGAGCCGGGAATAATAAGTATATCAGGCTCTCCTATGCTTTCTCCCCTCATAACATACCTAAGGTTAACGTCTTCCTGCGTCTCAAAGACATTGAAGTCGGTAAAATTGGAAACGTGTGGAAGATATAAAACCTCTACATTTATCTCTCCTCTACCGCCCTCTCTATATCTAAATCTTTCAGCAAGGCTGTCTTCATCCTCTATCTGAACATCCATATAGGGTACTATTCCTAAGACTGGAAGCTTTATTAAGTCCTCAATCATTTTTATTCCTGGTTTAAGTATTTCTACATCTCCTCTAAACTTATTGATAATTACTCCCTTTATTCTCCTTCTTTCTTCCTCGTTTAAAAGCATTATCGTTCCATAAATGGACGCAAATACTCCTCCACGATCTATATCTCCCACTAGTACAACTGGAGAATCAGATATTTCAGCCATACCCATGTTTACCAAATCATTTTCTCTTAAATTTATTTCAGCAGGGCTTCCTGCACCTTCAAGTACAATTATGTCATTTTGCTCTGATAGTATATCATAGGATTTCTTAATTAATTCTTTAAGCTCGGGTTTAAATTTATGATAGTCCATTGCAGAAAGGTTATCATGGACTTTACCATTTAGTATGACCTGGCACTTCTTATCTGTTGTGGGCTTTAGAAGTATTGGATTCATTAATACAGATGGTTTTTGACCGCTTGCTTCAGCTTGAACCACCTGGGCCCGTCCCATTTCTAAGCCCTCCTCTGTGATAAAGGAATTGAGTGCCATGTTTTGAGATTTAAATGGAGCCACCCTATGCCCATCTTCTTTAAATATCCTGCAAAATGCGGCTGTTAGTATGCTTTTACCTACTGAAGATGCAGTTCCTTGTATCATTACTGATTTATTTTTCAATTTCAACCTCTCCTTTTTCCATATACCATCTACAGCTATTTACAAAATTCTCTGCTAAAGCTTTATTGGAATAAAAATGTATATGGGCATATGCCCCTAAGGTATTATCCTTAACAAGTCCACACTCCCATGATTTTTGGAGCTCATTTCCCCTTATTTTATCCACCCTATAGGCATAATCTCCTGCACTTACTTCATTTAGTTTCGACCTATGGAATTCATGGGCCTTTACTACTTCACCCCCGGAAGAAATCATACAGGGCTTGTTGATATTTACATAAACATATCCAAATCTCTGAAGTTTCTTAGTCATAATAGCTTCTCTGTCAAATACTCCTGCCATTTCATATTTATTTCCCCGGAAATCTGATATGGACTTACTCAAGTACATGAGGCCGCCACACTCTGCATAAATAGGAGTACCCTCAAGGGATTTTTTCTTAATATCATTTCTCATTTCCTTATTTTCTTCAAGCTCCTTAGAAAAAACCTCTGGAAAGCCTCCTCCAATATATAGTCCATGTAGATTTGTAGGTAATTTCTTATCATTAAGAGGACTGAAATATACCAAATTTGCCCCAAGGTCTTCAAGCAGGTCTAAATTATCCTGATAGTAAAAGTTAAAAGCTTTATCTAAGGCAACTCCTATGTTAACAGACTTGTGGTTTTTTATATTTTCTCTGACTTTTATATCTATTGCCTCTGCTCCATCAGACAACTCTAAAATTCCATCTATATCAACGGTTGCTTCCACCATCTTAGCCAACTCATCAAGCCTTCTCCCCAAATCTTTTATTTCAAGGCTTGGAATTAAACCAAGATGTCTACTTTCCAATTTAATATCTGAATTCTTTTTTAAATATCCAAAGCACTTTATTCCAGTGTCCCTTTCAATGACATCTCTTATGAGTTCATAATGCTTTTTACCGGATATATTATTTACAATAACGCCCTTTAGCTTAAGCTCTGTATCATAGTTTTTGTAGCCTAGTACCTGGGCAGCAGCACTAGAAGACATGCCTGCTCCATCAATTACCAATAAAACAGGAGCTTTTAGTATCTTTGCTACGTGGGCTGTACTTCCCATATCCTTTTCTATCCCAAATCCATCAAATAAGCCCATAACGCCTTCAATAATGGATATATCTTTATTGCATGAATTTTTTGTGAATAGCTCCTTTATTGTCACTTCATCAAGCATCCAGCTATCTAGGTTTCTTGACTTGTTTTCAGTCACAAAGCTATGAAAGGCAGGGTCAATATAGTCTGGGCCAACTTTATAGGGCTGAACACTTTTTCCCCTTAAAACCAATGCCCTCATTATTCCAGTAGAAATAGTTGTCTTTCCCACTCCGCTTTGGGTTCCAGCTATAACAAATCTAGATAAGTTCATAAATACCACCCATTTCTTTTGAATTCAATGTTCGCTACTGGCTTTTCGCCACTCGCTACTCGCATTTAAGTCATTGCTTTTAAAAAAGCTTATGCTTATAATATTATTTTATCTAATTGCATTTACTTTGATTGCACTATAATTTTTTTACCTTTAAATAAAAAATCCTGACGCCAAGGTCAGGATAAAATACACACAAATATTATTAATAATATGTATACTCCCTTCCCCTCCGAAGGTAGTTTACTAACGGTTAACAGGCAGTTCTCCTGACTCATGAATCAACTTACTCCCAGAGCCTTCCCAAAGCAGTTAAGCTTAAGTGGCTTTTTCCAGTTTCATCCTCATTTACAGTAGCGGGGGCTGTGACGGGTTCTCACCGTCTTCTCTTTTAAGCTGTATAAGCACCTATTAGACAATATTAACTTATAGAACTATTTTATCAAAATAGCTAATCATTAACAATAGATTATGGGAGAATTATCTGCAAAGATTAGATTATTTCAGCTAACTGCTGACAGCCAAGGGCAAAAATTTAGAATTAAATCTTATGACTTTACAAGGGTCTATTGTTATTAAAATTTAATCTGCTATTGATTTATTCCAGTAATCATTGGATATCCATCAATAAACTGCAATCTGGTTATTCCACAATTGTTAATTTTAAATTTCCAACCAGCCTCAATGCTTCCACATATTTTCTGAGATAAAATACTTCTAATGACACCTGAGTGGGATACTATAAGTATTTTCCCAGACCCATATTCCTCAATAATTTTATCGAAGGCAAGGTTTACTCTTTTATGCATATGGGATAGACTTTCACCCCTTGGCATTATAAAGTTAACATAGTCTTCCTTCCAACGATTTGCTTGCTTTGGGTAATCGTTACAAATCACATCATAGCTCAGGCCCTCCCAATCTCCAAAGTTTAATTCCTTTAGAGCTTCTTCTTTGATTAACCTCGCCTCATGGGATTTGTTAATAATCTGGGCAGTCATCAGGCATCTATCTAAATCACTTGTTATAACAAGGTCAATTTTCTCATTGGCTAGTTTTTTACCTACTGTCTCTGCTTGAGATACTCCTTTTTCTGTTAATATTGAATTAGTCCAGCCGCAATACAAACCCTGTCTATTCATTTCAGATTCACCATGTCTTACAAGAATAACTTCCAGCATATACATTCCAACTTTCTCTAAATAAAAGTTTATTAAAGATAAACAACCCTAGAACTTAATATAAGGATTTATGACCAGTATTCAGTCCATATATGGTTTTTACATAAAGGCATAAATCACTGTTAGAAATACTAGAAAAACAAGCTCCGACAACTCACATAATGCTCCTAAGATATCGCCGGTTATACCATCTATTTTGTAGCTTACATGCTTCACGTACCAAAATGTAAATATTATTAGCATTAAAATAACAGGTATGGCTAGAGGGTATATGAGAGATGCAGCAGTTGTAATAAAAAGGGCAGCTATAAACTGTTTAGTATTTACTCTCCCGATAAAGAGGTTACCCATTCCTTGCTTTCTTGCAGGCTCACCTAACCTTGAAGCAAATACTACATTTAACCTTGAAAATGCTGGCATTAATAATAAAATTGGATAGACCTGTGGGAAAGGAAGGTCACTTATTAGTACAGCTTTAAGCAGCAATAAAATGAATAAGGCTAATGCTCCATTAGTTCCCAGTCTGCTGTCCTTCATTATTTCTAATATTCTCTCTTTGGGTCTGTTGCTGTATATTCCATCAAAGGTATCTGCTAATCCATCAAGGTGAAGACCTCCTGTAATAAAGACTTCAGCGACAACTGCCAATACAGCACCTAACAATTTACCAGATATTCTTACTCCTAAATAATAGGACACTACTACGAACATACCTATTAGAAGTCCAACAAGGGGAAAGTATATAATCCCTTGAAAAAAATCTTTTTCTTCAACTTCAAGATTAATATTTATAGGTATTCTAGTTAAAAACTGAAGCATAAGTATAAATCTCTTCATCCTTAGATTCTCCTCTATTATAAAAATCCCAATAAATCTTTTATATTTCAATTCCTCAAACAGTCTAGAATCATCGGCTTTATAAGAAATGGAAATATAGATTTACAGGTGCTTTCTATATATTACTTTATCTTGACGGGTATACCGGAAACCGCTAAATAAGCTTCATCGGAATTACTTGCCACATACTGATTAATTCTTCCTGCTATGTCTCTAAATATCCTAGACAATCTATTTTCAGGGACTATACCCATACCTAATTCATTTGTTACTATGACACAGGCCATTTTAGAATTTCTTAGATTCTTTATGAGAAGCTCAATTTGATTTTTTATATTCACTTCTATTTCATCTATTTTTTCCCAGTCTGCATTATCCCAATCAATATCATGGTTTTCAAGCATTAGATTTGTTACTAATATAGTTATACAGTCTAAAAGAACGGCATCATGTTCTTTCGATATATCTTCTATATGTTTATATATATCTTTATAAATTTCATAGGTTGTCCAGTCCTTAGGCCTAGATTCTCTATGTTTTTTGATTCTATCCTTCATTCCTTCATCAAAGGGTACAGCAGTTGCAATATAGGCTATTTTTTCTCCTAAATCAGTAATTAATTTTTCTGCAAATGAGCTTTTGCCACTTCTTGCTCCACCTGTAACTAGAATTATCTTTGAGTTTATATCATCTGCATCATATGTTTTACTGCATGACATGAAATGTCCTCCATTTCCTCAGAATTTCATTGCATTCTTTTGGGAAGCCTTATATAATACTCTAAAAAAATAATGCCCTATTTATAGGACATCTCATCTTTATTATATAAACGAATATTTATAAAATCAATATTTATTTGACTCTGATTATTTTATCTTAACGGCTGTTCCATAGGCTAAAAGTTCTGCTGAACCCTGCATAATGGCCGATGTAGCAAATCTCACATTGACTACTGCATCTGCACCTTTACTCTTGGCATCATCAACCATCCTCTTTATTGCAATCTGTCTGGCCTGCTCCAGCATCTTGGTGTATTCGCTAATTTCTCCTCCTACAATGGTTTTCAGTCCCGCCATTATATCTTTACCTATATGCTTGGATTGAATTGTGCTTCCCTTAACTATGCCAAAAACCTCTATTATTTCTTTTCCGGGTATGCTTTCAGTATTTACTAGAATCATCTTCTTCCTCAATCTCCTTTCTTCTTTCAAATATAAGGTTAGTAATAATTATAAAGATTCCAAGAATTACTGCAAACAGTGCTATCTTTATTGGCAGAGGTATAGAAAAATCAATAAACATCATATAAACACCATATAACAGCATTAATAGAATACCAAAGATAACGAATATATATCCTATTCTGCCCATACTATCCCCTCCATTCTCATCAATTTAAAATATTTTCAAATTATTATTTCGAGCCAAATAGATTATTTGGTGGTTATTGTATTTTAATATATTTTGATGCTTTGTCAATATTTTACCCATGCCTTCAAATTTTAAACTTTCTTTTATTTTTCCATCTAAAAAGGTATCCTTCATTTCATGACAGCTTTTAATTTTCAAAAGCTTTATGCACCTGGGTTTGCCTTCTTCATTGCTTTATGCTGAGCTCTAGCTAAACCCCACTGCTCCCTCGTCTTAATCTCAATATGTCTTTTACTTTTAATCTGAGGATGACTTAATACTTTATCAAACCACATTATAGATTTATTGTAATTATCTACTCTTCTATTGAGTTCTCCAAGTAGGTACAATATTGCTATTTCGTCATATTCATCGCTATTTATCCGTTCACCAGTAAATGCTTTTTCAAAGGAGTTGATTGTAAAGAAAATAAACTTTCTTTCTTTCTCTACATCACCCTTATATCTATAAAACCAAGATAAACGAAGGCATACTTTACCAATTTCACTGTTTTTTCCTTCTAAAACATTACAGCATAATAAGGCTAACTTATATGTCTCAATTGCATCATCAAGGCTTCTTTTCCCTCCAAAGCTTCTAGAATTCCATCTTGGTGTTATTATATCAATGACCCTTTTTTTATCATCAGGTTTTTTCTTTGAAAAGCTTTTCTCAAATGCAGCGTAACCACAATGGATACATACAAATACTCCATAAAACAATGGATTCTCACCATCATAGTAGGGGCAAAAATCTTGATCCCTTTTTGAAATTCTTATAGCCGATGTTCTTAGCTTCTTAGTTACAAAATCTCTATTACATATAGGACAGCGAATCGTCCTCTCATAAAGCTCTTCAATCATTGAAAACACCCCAAGTTATTAATTTATAGATGTGTGACCTAAAACTTAACCTTTCTTAGAAATATTTCGCAGGTCAAAACTAAAATGCGTAATTTGGCTAATAGCTAATGGCTGACAGCTCACAGCAAAACTTCTAAAGTAAAACTTCTAAATCACACATCTATAGATAATTATATTATTGATTATATCATTTATTTTTTATCAACAGCAATTACTTAATTTAATCAGTTAGTTTAAAACTCCTTCATTTTCCGCAGTTTTTTCCTCTTGGATTGGTTGTTTTGTACCCTTTTTAACTACCTCTTTTCTTGGCCTATAATAGTCCTTAGAAACTAACTTCTTCTCAACAACCCTATTACCCTCATATATTGTCATATAGGTAGAAACTCTATATCCGTCTCTTCCCTTTTCCTCTACTAGCTTATCTCCCTCAAACATATTATTATCAAAAATTATTTCAGTGTCCTTTTTAACCACCTTATCAATATGACTTGTTAGCTTAACTTTCCTATCTGTTTCTTTTTTGCCATAAATATTTACTGTGATCTTATTCCCTTTAATAACAGTTTCAATGTAAATAGGAATATCCAATGTGTTTTGAAACTTAAAATCCAATGCTCCATAGACTACCGTAGCATCTAGCCCAAGGGGAACATAGGTTGAAGGAATACTATGATTTGTTCTTTCAATTATACCAAGCTGACTAATTAAAACACTATTATATAGGGTGCTTGAAACTTGACAAATTCCACCACCAATACCATCAACCAGCTCACCCCTTAAGATTACGGGAGCTACTTTATAACCATTTTCAATGGTTCTGGGTCCTACAGTATTATTAAATGAAAATACTTCACCCGGTAATAAAACCATTCCATCAATAGATTTAGCCGATATAGATACATTATAGCTTCGTCCCTTTAGCTTAGAGTTAAATGTAGTAGTATATGATCCTAATAACTCTTTAATCTGGCTTAATTTTTCATATGTGTGTTTTGGGACAATATCTTCAACCACCAAATCAATTATAATAACATCATAAAAGCTGCTGTTTAGCAATTCTTCGGTAATTTTAGCCGCCGTTTCTTCTTTGTTTAATCTTATACCTAAAGTCTCCTTTGTAACTATAAAATCATTGTTTTCCCTGAAAATTTTAGCTTCTAAACTTGGGCGATTCACTTCCATTTCTAAACTTTCCAACAGTTCATTAATCTTTTGAGAGTTTACAGAGGATTTTAAAGAGACACTGTAGGGCCTTCTTAACAAATCTATCATTGTCTCAAATCTATCTAGATATGTTCCCCTTCTGCCAATTAAGTATGCATCATTAACAGCCCTTAGGAAATCATACTTCAATCCTAAATCCTTTGAATTGAATTTCCACCCATAGTCATTATAGTTCAATATTAATTTATCATTATCAAGTAAATTTTTAAAATTTCCCTCAATTCTATTATTTGCTTCTATTACTGAGAGTCCTCCTATATCAATGTCTTCCACAAATATTCCACTACGTATTGCATCTTTATAAATTAAGGCAAAGGATACAACAGCAGATAGCATTGTAAATAATATTAAAGTGAAAGCAATAGCTAAAATAATTGATATTTTTTTTCTTTTGTTATTTTTATTTTTATTATCTGCCATAATTGCCTCCATAATGATATCTTGAGGAAATTGCATAATCGCCATCCTAAAAAATTTATTACTATATATGTATGTGTGACCCTAAAACTTAACCTTTTTTAGAAATATTTCGTAAGCCAAAACTACAATGACTATTTGGCTAACAGCTAACGGCTGACAGCTCACAGCAAAAGATTGAAAGTAAAACTTCTGAGCCACACATCTATATTTATAGTCTTAAAATACCGTGGGCAGTACCATCAAAATATTTTTTATTTAAGATACTATATAAGGGTAAATATTCACATATTATACAATTTCCTTATCTTATTTAAGTTAAAGTCTATACTAAATAATATTCTATATCTAAAGCTTATATTATACTATTACTATTATTTTTGAACAAATATTATTCATAAGGGTTTATCTTTATAAGTAGGTTATATATAGGCTATTAAAAGGTCTATTTCCAATATACTTTAATTTCATCTCCATCTTTAAGAACATCAGTATAATTTGCCCTTTCCCCATTCAACTCCAGAGCCAGTATCCCGTTTGCTTTTTTAGTATCAAAATCTATATGGTTAAATATCTCTACAAAAATTAACTTTTTACCAGTATTTCTCAAGTCAAATATTTTACCATTAACCCTTACACTTATATAATCCTTTTTATTCTTTTTAGCCTCTATATAATCCTCCTCTCTTGAAGCTTTATCTCCGTCACTTACAATATTTATAATATCTTGATTTTTCAGTACATAATCTTCACTGACTATATTATT
>JANQEZ010000273.1 GCA_028278115.1 Clostridia bacterium | reverse complement strand
GAGGCGTGCTGAAAGTGAGAGGTCGCAGCGTATAAAGAAATACGTAAGAGTTCTCACTTGAGGCAACAACGAAGAAATTCGGGTTTCGGGGCAGCCTGAGGCACAAAGTGCCTTAAAACAATTGCTGTGGCTGTATTTTTAGTATGGATAGAGGATATTGCTATAAAACCTGTCAATAAGAAATTAGTAAAAATTCATATTGAATACTGTAATCAAATATGATAAAATATAGTGGTTAAAGAAGTGTTGACTTTTACTTTTAAAGATAAACGCTTTTAAACCTTAATTAAATTTTCAAAGAAAACAATGAATGCTTTTACATTTTTTTCTTTGGAAATATTAAATTATAAAAGCGTATATCCATAACTCTTGACAAGAGGATAGAATATTATTAATATATAGAAAGAAATATTAATGAAAGAGGTGAAACACATGAAGACTGGAATCCATCCAAAATACGAAAAATGTGCAGTAAGATGTGCTTGCGGGAATACATTTGAAACTAAGTCAGTTAAAAAAGAAATTAGATTAGAAATTTGTTCCGAATGTCATCCATTCTATACAGGTAACCAAAAAACTGTAGAACGTGGCGGTAGAGCTGAGAAATTCAAGCAAAAATACGGAATGAAATAATAAAATTTCCAAAAGAATTTTAAGGTTAGAGATGGATTTCTCTAACCTTGTTTTATATTAAAACAAGAAACGGAGGACTTTTAAAATGTATGGACCAAATCATCATGGGTGGATAGAGATTGTTGTAGGGCCAATGTATAGTGGAAAAAGTGAAGAACTGATTAGAAGGTTGAGGAGAGCCCAAATAGCTAAGCAAAATGTAGTTGTTTTTAAACATACGATTGATGATAGGTACTGTAAAGAAAATGTTGTATCCCATAACGGATCTAAGCTAAACGCTATAAATATATGTGATCCACAAAAAATATATGAACACATAAATGAAGACACCGAAGTAGTCGGAGTTGATGAAGTTCAGTTTTTTGATGAAGAAATTATTCAAGTAATTAAAGACTTGGCAAATAAGGGAATGAGAGTCATATCTGCAGGTCTGGATATGGACTTTAGAGGAGAACCCTTTGGTCCAACTCCAAAGATAATGGCAATCGCTGAATTTGTGGACAAGCTAAGTGCCATATGTATAAAATGTGGAAGCCCAGCCCACAGAACCCAGAGATTAATTAACGGAAGCCCTGCAAAATACTCTGATCCCATCGTTTTAGTTGGAGCTACAGAAGGCTACGAAGCTAGATGCAGATTACATCATGAAGTACCAATGGACGATGAAGCTGAGGTTTTAGAGACAGACATTCAAAGTCAAGCTTTATAGAAAAAATTCGGGTTTCGGGGCAGCCTAAAGGAGCAGTTATAGCTGTTCCTTAAACTATTGACATATAAATGTGTGACCGAGAAGTCTTACTTTCTTTATTTTGCTGTGAGCTGTCAGCCATTAGCTAAATAGGTATTGTAGTTTTGGCCTGCGAAATATTTCTAAAAGAGGTTAAATTTCTAAGTCACACATCTATATGCTATAATATAATAAGGTTTGGTAACTATATAGATGTGTGACTGTGAAGTTTTACTTTCAATGTTTCTGCTGTAAGCTGTCAGCTGTGAGCTATTAGCCAAATAGGCATAATACTTTTGGTTAAAAAAATCTTTAAAGAAAGTTAAGGTTCTAAATCACACATCTATATATATAATACACTTATAAAAACTACATTTGCATTTCATGAATAGCCAATGTATCTAGGTTATTGAAGGAATACAAATATTAAAGCTTTGAAAGTTGGTGGATTAATGAAACCCAAGAGCGTTGGCGGTCAAGCTCTGATAGAAGGAGTAATGATGAAGGGCCCCCATGAGATTGCTATGGCTGTTAGAAAAGCCAATGGTGAAATTGTAGTGAAAAATGAGCCTGTAAGTAAAATGGAAAAATCCTTACTGTATAAGATTCTCATTATCAGAGGTGTAATAGCATTTATTAACTCCATGGTGACGGGTGTTAGAGCCATAACCTATTCGGCAGAAATATTTGAAGAAATAGATTCGGAAGAAGAAAAGGGTAGATTTGAAAAATGGCTTGAAAATAAATTTGGAGATAAGGCAGATGATATAATCACCTATCTATCAGTTGCCCTAGCCCTTGTAATGTCCATAGTTATATTTATGTTTATACCTACATTTATGATCAATTTTCTTAAAAATATATTTACGAATCCCATAGTTCTCAGTGGATTTGAAGGAATATTGAAAATTTCTATGTTTATTGGATATATTATACTTATATCCAGAATAAAAGAAATACAGAGGGTTTTTCAGTACCACGGTGCAGAGCATAAGGTTATACATTGTTACGAGAGTGGTAAAACTCTTACTGTGGAAAACATAAAAGACTTTACGACACTTCATCCAAGATGCGGCACTAGTTTTTTACTCATTGTAATGACTTTAAGCATAGTTTTGTTTTCCTTTTTAGGCTGGGATAGCCCTATACAGCGGGCTGGAATAAAGCTGATGCTAATGCCCCTGGTGGCTGGAATATCCTATGAAGCAATAAGGATAGCAGGAAAGAGTAAATCCAAAATAGTATCTGCCATAAGCTACCCCGGACTTATGCTTCAAAGGTTGACCACAAAGGAGCCCGACGATAAGCAGATAGAGGTTGCTCTTGTTGCTTTAAGGAATATACTAGTTGAAGATGAGGACATAAATTAATGACGACAATCCATAAAGTATTAAAAGAGGCAGTATGCAGACTGAAAGAGGTCACAGACACATATCTGCTTGATGCCCAGGTAATACTTTGCCATATATTAAAGGTAGAAAGACTATACTTAATAATAAATAAAGATAGAGCTTTAACTCATAAAGAGATTCTTGAATATAATAAAATGATTGAAAAAAGGCTTTCTGGAATGCCCGTTCAGTATATAATAGCCAATCAAGAGTTTATGGGGATGGATTTTTATGTAGAAGAAGGGGTCTTGATTCCTAGACCCGATACAGAGATATTAATAGAAAAAATTCTTGAATCCATAGACCAAAGCAAAAAATTCACAATTGTTGATATAGGCACGGGAAGTGGAGCAATTACTATAAGCCTAGCAAGCCTCATAAAAAATTCTCAAATCTATTCCATAGATATATCCACGAAGGCCCTAGACATTGCTAGGAAAAATGCCAATAAGCATGGAGTAACTTCTAAGATTAATTTCTTAAAGGGAAGCCTATTTGAACCTTTAGAAGATATGGATATAAAGGGAGAAGTTGATATTTTGGTTTCTAACCCTCCCTATATACCATCAAGTGAAATAGGTAGGCTTCAGATAGAGGTATCAAGATATGAACCAAGGATTGCCCTTGATGGAGGCGAAGATGGACTGGATTTTTATAGAAAAATAGTAAATAATGCTCCCGAGTATTTACGTCCTAATGGACTGTTGGCTTTAGAAGTAGGTCACGACCAAGCAAGAAAAGTTGCTGACCTTATGAAGGGGAATAATAAATATGTAGACATACAAATAACAAAGGACTTAGCCGGAATCGAAAGAGTAGTGAGGGGAAGGAAAGCAGATACAAGGGATCAGGTACGAGATACGAGTTTAAATTGTAGTAATTAATTCCTTGAGCTTTATAGAATGACCCAAAACCTTGTAACTTGTATCTTGAACCTTGTAACTATAGTAATGGGGTGATATTATGTTTGATAAGTTGAAATTTATAGAAGAAAAATTTGAGGACCTTAGCAGGAAAATAGTTGATCCAGAGGTAATAAGTGACCAGCCTACATGGCAACAGTATATAAAGGAGCATGCTTCAATAAAGTCTATTGTGGATAAATATGCAGAGTATAAGGAAGTCAAAGCTGGTATTGTAGAGGCAAAGGGAATTCTCAAGGAAAGCAAGGATGAAGAACTGAGGGAAATGGCAAAAATGGAGATTGAAGAGCTTGAGGATAAGGTAGAACCCTTGGAGGAAGAGCTTAAAATCCTTCTATTGCCTAAGGACCCAAATGACGAAAAAAATGTTATCGTAGAGGTTAGAGCAGGAGCAGGTGGAGATGAAGCGGGACTATTTGCTGCTGAATTATTGAGACTTTATACAAGATATGCAGAAAGAAACAATTGGAAGACAGAGATGATGAGTATTAATGAAACTGGAGTAGGTGGAATAAAGGAAGTAATATTTATGATAAAGGGTAAGGGGGCTTATTCTAGGCTTAAATATGAAAGTGGTGTTCACAGGGTACAAAGGATACCATCTACTGAATCCGGTGGAAGAATCCATACCTCTACAGCAACCGTTGCAGTTCTCCCAGAGGTAGATGATGTGGAAGTGGAAATCAATCCAAATGATCTTAGAATAGATGTCTTCAGATCCTCTGGTAATGGTGGTCAGAGTGTTAATACAACCGATTCTGCTGTAAGGATAACCCATCTTCCTACAGGAACCGTTGTATCATGCCAAGACGAAAAATCTCAGCTTAAGAATAAGGAAAAGGCAATGAAGGTATTAAAGGCAAGACTTTATGACACCATAATGGCTGAACAAAATGCTGAAATAGCAGAGGAAAGAAAAAGTCAGGTTGGTACCGGGGAAAGAAGTGAAAAGATCAGAACATATAACTATCCTCAAAGTCGTGTAACGGACCATAGGATAAATCTAACATTATATAAGCTAAGCACATTCTTAGACGGAGAAATCAATGAGGTAGTAGACGCTCTAATAACAACTGACCAAGCAGAAAAACTAAAGAAGTTGGGCTAAGGAGAATTGGTATAAAAGGCTAAATTTCTAAGCTCCATATCTTATATATATAAAACTGGACAGTGCATTTTGCATAGTCCTTTTTTATATTTTTGCAGTGAAAGTGATTGAGCAGAATAAAAAATAAGAACTATATCTGAATAGTGGGGCATTATAAGTGAAAATATAGTAATAAAGCCTATTATAGATAAACGCTTTTATACCTTAATTCATTTTTCAAAGAAAACAATGAATGCTTCTACA
>JANQEZ010000132.1 GCA_028278115.1 Clostridia bacterium | reverse complement strand
ACCAAAACTACAATGCTTAATTTGGCTAATAGCTAACGGCTGACAGCAAAACATTTAAAGTAAAACTTCTCGATCACACACCTATATAACAAGTATTTTTCTAATCTTCGATTTTTTTCTTAAACCTCCATTATTATGGGAAGTATCATGGGACGCCTTCTAGTCTTCTCATATAGGTATTCCCTTAATGAATCTTTAATCGCTGATTTTAATTGAGCCCATTCTCTGATTTTATTTTCTTCACATCTTTTAACAGCTTCCCTCACTACTCCTCTTGCAGATTTCATTAATTCCTCAGATTCCCTTACATAAACGAATCCCCTTGACACAATATCTGGACCCGATAAAACTCTCCCATCTTCTTTAGAGATTGTAACTACTACAACCATCAGACCATCCTCGGCAAGATGCTTTCTGTCCCTCAGTACAATATTTCCTACATCACCCACTCCAAGACCATCAACTAATATATTCCCTGAATTAACAGTTCCTGAAATTCTTGCATGGGTCTTTGAAAATTCTATAACCTTTCCATTGTCAGCAACAAAAATATTTTCCTTTGACATACCTAGTGATTCAGCTAGCGAAGCGTGCTGCCTCAGATGTCTATACTCTCCATGAATGGGAATAAAGTACTTCGGTTTAACTAAAGTATGAACTAATTTTAATTCTTCTTGACATGCATGTCCTGAAGCGTGTACCTCTGCTAAGGATTGAAAAATAACCTTTGCACCCTTTTCAAGCAAAAGGTTCATTACTTTGGAAACATTCTGTTCGTTTCCCGGAATTGGTGTTGCAGATATTATGACAACATCACCGGGATGTATATCCATTTTTCTATGCTCTGATGCCGCCATTCTTGATAAAGCAGACATCGGCTCTCCTTGACTTCCTGTTGTTATGACAACAATTTCATTATTAGGATATCCATTTATTTCATTCATATCAACAATCATGCCCTCAGCCACCTTGAGATACCCAAGCTCTATTGCAGTATTAGCAACACTAACCATGCTTCGTCCTGAGAATGCAACCTTTCTATTGAATGAATACGCAGCATTTATTATTTGCTGTACTCTATGTACATGGGAGGCAAAGGTCGCCACTATAATTCTTGAATCTACATTCTTAAAAATATTTTCAAAGGTTTTTCCAACTGTTCTTTCAGACATTGAAAATCCTGGTATTTCAGCATTTGTACTGTCTGCCATCAGTGCTAAAACCCCTTCTTTCCCTAGCTCTGCAAGCCTATTAAGGTCAATGATATCACCATCTATTGGAGTATAGTCTATTTTAAAATCTCCAGTATGTACTATTTTCCCAAGGGGAGTATCTATTGCAAGGCATACCGAATCTGCAATACTATGACTTGACTTTATAAATTCAACCTTAAATCTACCCAGCTTTACTTTATCCTTAGGCTTAACAATATTCATTTCTACATCCCCTAAAAGCTTGTGTTCCTTTAGCTTGCTCTCAACCAGCCCTAAGGTTAATTTGGTTCCGTATATTGGTATATTTACCTTTTTTAATAGATATGGTAATGTACCAATATGATCTAAATGTCCATGTGTCAGTACAATACCTCTAATTTTACTCTTCTTTTTCAATAGATATGTAAGGTCTGGTATTACTATATCTATACCCAGCATATCGTCCTCTGGAAATCCTGAGCCGCAATCAACGATAATAATATCATCCTTATATTCAAAGGCAGTAATATTTTTTCCAACTTCGTTTAGTCCTCCAAGGGGAATAATCTTAAGCCTTGCCCCTTTACCCGTTATCATCATAAAGTCACACTCCCGATCTATATATTAAAACTTCATTTTATTTTTATATTTAAAGAAATAGTCAAATTTCATTATACTCTATCTGTCATTCTTTAGCAACAAATGTATGCTCCATTACTTTATAAATTATATGGTTTCTCTATATAGCACCCTTAACAAAAACAAAAAAACTTGAACAATAAGAATCAAGTTTTTTATAATAAAATATATAAGCCTTAATTTACTTTCCAAGAAAAATAATGGATTTATCTGCGTTTTTCTAAAAATATTAAAGTCCAAAACCCTATACCCATAAAGTAATAGATATATTTCTTTAAGCTTACTTCATCAATTGTAAAGTAAAGAGTATATCCCATAGGTCCTTTAAAAAGAACTCTATTTCGTCAGTTTTGTCATAAATTAAGTATGTGTAGTCCTGAAACTCATTTTGTTCAATTACTCTAAGTATTTCGTCGGCGTTATTATCAATTTGTATTAGGTAAACAACTTTAAGTACATCATTATAAGACTTTGCATAACACTTTGAAATATCATTGGTATTTTTGAAATTGTCTTCTGAAAAGTCCAGTATAAACTCACTTTCTGAGCTGTCATTTTTACAATAATACCCTCTTACTCTTCCATCATCTATTTCTTCAACAAGAAATCCATAGCCCTCAATATGCTTTTTTATACTCTCCACTTTGCACCTCGAATCTTATTTGTCTTGTAAGTATACATTTTAATCTTTAATATAATTTTACTTTATTACTTTTTTTGTGTCAAATACTATCCTATTTTTCAATAAAGACAATCTAATTAGATTAGAATATGATTAAATATACTTGCACTTTCAGTTATCTTTTGTCATAATAAATTTACTTGAAGCCTTAAGTTAAACTCAGGAGGGGGAAATCAATTATGCAATGGTATATTAAGGAATTTAAAGAACTAGATACAAATGAAATATATGAAATTTTAAAGCTGCGAAGTGAAGTGTTTATTGTAGAGCAGCAGTGTGTTTATCAAGATATTGATGGAAAAGACGATTCATCATATCATTTATTTGCCCTAGATAAAGGAATGATTGCTGCATATTTGAGGATTTTAGAAAAGGGCAGCTCATATAATGAAATCTCAATAGGGAGAGTTCTAATTGCTAAAAATTATAGGGGTAAAGGTCTTGGTAGGGAATTGATGCTAAAAGCAATAGATTTCATAGATAATACCATTAAGGAAGATGCAATAAGAATATCAGCACAAGAGTATTTAGTAAAGTTTTACAGGGATTTGGGTTTCGATATAGTTTCTGATGTGTATCTAGAGGATGGTATCCCCCATATAGAAATGTTATATGAAAAAGGCAATAAAGCTGATCTATGACATAGATCAGCTTTAATTATATATGTGGGACCGAGAAGTTTTACTGTCAATGTTTTGCTGTGAGCTGTCAGCCGTTAGCTATTAGCCAAATTAAGCATTTTAGTTTTGGCTTGCGAAATATTTCAAAAAAGGTTAAGTTTCTAAGGCACACATCTATAGAGAATCCAAAGTAAATGTTAATTTATACATATCAAAATATCCGATGTTTCTAGGGATTTTTGATGTGTATAAATTAAACTTTTGAC
>JANQEZ010000131.1 GCA_028278115.1 Clostridia bacterium | reverse complement strand
GGTTAAAACAGATTCATAAAAATCACTCAAATGAAATATCAAAACCCCCTTAAGTATTGAAAAACTAAAATTAATGATTTACTAGCTCAACGAGTTAATTAAGAAGATACATGGCTTATCTGGAGCCTTAAAAAGAAATGGGCAGTAGATAAGGGCTTGCGAGTGAGGATGTGTCAAATGATTCTGAAAATTATGACTACAACTTTACATCTTTAAAGTAAAATGATATATTATAAATAAGGTAAAGAATTTATACTTTTCTTTATTTTCTGTAGGGCAATAATATAATTTACTCAGAATATGAATTTAATACTTTAAAGGCATGAGACTTGGAGAGCCGTACAAGTTGACTCTATGAAAGGATAGAGTTATCTTAGTACGGTTTTTTTATTGCCAAAAAACTCATACATTTTTTGCAAGAAATTGCATAGCTGAAATAAAGATAAAAATGCTGCTAAATTTGTAGAAAAGCAATTAAAATACGATATGGCACATAGATAAATGGAACACATATTCTTAGATAAAAGCATTTTTAAAAATAATATTCTTACAGAGATAGTTGTCTTGGTTGAAGGTGAGGAGGCATAAAAATGGCTAAAAATGAAATGATTTGTATTGTTTGTCCAATAGGCTGTAGACTTACGGTAATCAAGGATGATAGCACCGAATTAGGTTATTTGGTTAGAGGTAATAAATGCAAAAGAGGAATTAATTATGGAATCAAGGAGCTTACAAATCCAACTAGAGTTATTACATCTACGGTAAAAATAAAGAATGCTCATCTCAAAAGACTTCCTGTGAAAACCAAGGGAGCTATACCAAAGGATTTGAATTTTGAATGTATGAAGATTATTAACTCCATTGAAGTAGAAGCACCTATTAAGATGGGAGATATTATTGTAAAAAACATTTTGGGAACGGGAATTGATTTAGTTGCTTCAAGAAGTATGTAGGGGTAGTGGTAAGATGAGGATAAATAGGCTAGGTCAGAGGATTAAAAAATCAATGACTTAACTGGTTGTGCTGCTCTGACAGCAAAACCCTTGGGAGATAAAAAAGCTCCAACTTATACTTTTTAAATAATTTTTTAGAAAAGAGCATTTCATACTCACAATATGGGATGCTTTTTTTAGTTCTTTCTTAATCTTTTTCCTATATAATTTCCTTTGTTACTTTTAGTAAAATATTGTTGAATATTTATTATTCTGATTTTAATTAGCACAAATAGTTAAAGTATAAAAAAATCATATTTTTAATGTATACTATAAAGTGAGTAGATTAAATAATGTGTTTTATTCTGAGTTTAAAGAAAATCCCTGAAGCTATGGAGTAAGTTTTTTATAAGATATTGATGTTTAGGAAAATAATAGTGGAATTTCATTAAAGGGCAGGGAAAAATTTATTTTAGGAAATTAAAGTGTGTCTATAATGTTACGCTTTTTTTATTAGTCAAAATATAATATTAGTATCTAAGGAATGACAGAAAACCTCGTATCTTGTACCCTTTACCCAAAATACTGAAGTATTTTGAATCTGTCCTAGTACAGTCACAAAATAGTTTTATTGAAAAGATATAGTATTATAAATTACAATTAAATCAACAGAACTAGTGAATTGAGCTGGTTTTGGATTTTAGTAGAGAAAGTATAATTTGTTTAGGAGGATTGCTATGAAAAATTTAAAGAGTGGAGTAGAGTATAGTGTTTTAAACAAAGAGTTAATTCATTCAATAAAACCTTTATGGGAGCAGCTAAACAGTTATCATGAGAAAAAATCTGTATATTTTAAAGAGAAATTTAGAGACTTTACATTTGAAGATAGGATAGAAAGATTTTTGGTAAAATCTTCTAAGGGAGAGATTAGGATCGAAGTAGCAAGGGTAAAGGGAGTGAAAATAGGATATTCTTTAAGTTCAATAGTAGATGGAGTTGCTGAGCTAGACTGCATTTATATAAAGAAAGAATATAGAGGATACAAGGTTGGAGAAAAATTAATTAGAAGTTCATTAAATTGGATGGAGGAAAAGTCTTCTGAGATAAAGAGGCTTGTTGTAGCAAGCGGAAATGATGAAGTGCTGAGCTTTTATAGGAAATTTGGTTTTCAGGTTGAATATATGACCCTTAGGCAGGTCGAATAGTCTTTTGCATAAATAGAAAGGAAGGATATTTATGAATATAAGAAAAGATATTTAATTAACAATTTAGAGACTAATTATGTTATAATAGTGATTGACTTATAAAATAATCATGATTATATTTAGATTATTTTAACATTTAAGTAAAGAAATAGTGTATAATTATTTATGCATATGTAATATTTTACTAAAGAATAAATTTCTAGAGCAGATTTATAATAAGAGCTAGGAAAAAGATTGATAAAAAAATATTTTACTTTTAATGTCTATAAATATAAGTTAGAATTATAAAGTAGGAAGAAATTTTTTTTAAAACTTAAACAGGAAAACGTTTGATTCTGTATAATTATTTATAGTATAATCAAGATTTACTTATGTAAGCTATTAATTAAAAATATGATTTTACATAAAGTACTGTAGGCATGGCAATAATTTAAATTGAGAATAGAGAAAAGTAATTTGAGGGACTTTTCTTTATCTTATATATTTTTACAAAAGGAGAGATGTAAAATGTCTTATATTCAAGAGGTTTTAGAAAAGGTTAAAGCTAGAAATGGTAGCGAACCTGAGTTTCTTCAGGCTGTAGAAGAGGTGCTTCACTCTCTTGAACCAGTTATTGAGAAACATCCTGAGTATAAAGAAGGTGGAGTTTTAGAGAGAATAGTTGAGCCTGAAAGACAAATTATTTTCAGAGTACCTTGGGTAGATGATAGTGGGAAAGTTCAAGTAAACAGAGGTTTTAGAGTACAATTTAATGGAGCTATAGGACCTTACAAAGGTGGTTTGAGATTTCATCCATCTGTTTACATAAGCATTATTAAATTCTTAGGCTTTGAGCAAATATTCAAGAACTCATTAACTGGTCTTCCAATTGGCGGAGGCAAAGGTGGGTCTGACTTCGATCCTAAAGGAAAATCTGATGGTGAAATAATGAGATTCTGCCAAAGCTTTATGACTGAACTATACAGACACATTGGACCAGACATTGATGTGCCGGCTGGAGATATTGGAGTTGGTGGAAGAGAAATCGGATTCATGTATGGACAATATAGAAGAATTAGAGGAGCCTTTGAAAATGGAGTATTAACAGGTAAAGGATTAAAATATGGTGGAAGTTTAGTTAGAACTGAAGCTACTGGATATGGATTACTTTACTTTGTAGATGAAATGCTTAAGGCTAACGGACATTCAATGGAAGGTAAAGTTGTTGCAATTTCTGGTTCTGGAAATGTTTCGATTTATGCACATGAAAAGGCTACTCAATTAGGTGCTAAAGTAATTGCAATGTCTGACTCAGCTGGATATGTAATAGATCACAATGGAATTAATTTAGATACTGTTAAGAGACTAAAAGAAGTTGAAAGAAAGAGAATTAAAGAGTACGTTGCTGCTCATCCTGAAGCTGAATATCATGAAGGTAATGTTTGGGAAGGTAAATTCAAGTACGATATCGCACTTCCTTGCTCAACTCAAAATGACATTGACATGGATAGAGCTAAGAATATTATCGAAAATGGTGCTATTGCAGTAGGAGAAGGTGCTAATATGCCTACTTCTAACGATGCTATTAACTTCTTCTTAGAAAAAGGAGTTCTATTAGCTCCAGCTAAGGCTGCTAATGCTGGTGGAGTTGCTACTTCAGCTTTAGAAATGTCTCAAAACAGCATGAGATACTCTTGGACATTTGAAGAAGTTGACGCTAAATTAAAGGATATCATGATAAACATTCATAAGAGTGCTATGGAAGCTTCTAAAGAATATGGATTAGGATATAACCTAGTTGCAGGTGCAAACATTGCTGGATTTAAGAAGGTTGCAGATGCAATGTTAGCTCAAGGTATTTACTAGAATTTAATAGATATAAACTCAAAGGAAAGGAGCCTACTCAGGCTCCTTTCAGATTGTTGACAAAGTCAACAAGATGACAGGCTTTCCCGAAATCCGAAGTTCGAGGCGTGCTGAAAGTGAGA
>JANQEZ010000114.1 GCA_028278115.1 Clostridia bacterium | reverse complement strand
CAAGCTCAAGGTCTTTTTAATCTTTACTAATGCTTTAGATATCTAGGAAAAGCTTTATTATCTGTATGGTCATTTCCTATATAGCTAAGATTTGCTTCAATATTTATGCTATGATTACTTTTATCGTGGTTTATACTAAGGTCTTCAATTCTAGCATCATCTTGATAATATTCTAAAAATTGTATTAGAATATCTCTGGCGTTTTCTAAGTTTATTTCATCATTATAGACCATCATATATTCTTTTTCCGGAACTTCTAAGTATAACTTATATTTATCCTTTAGTTTTATTCTTCTTTCAGATATGCTGTTTAACAATTTTCACACTCCTTAATCTATTAGGTTTATAACATGATTTATTATGGATATACGCTTTTATAATTTAATATTTTCAAAGAAAAAAATGTAAAAGCATTCATTATTTTCTTTGAAAAATTAATTAGAGGTTTAAAAGCGTTTATCTTTATTAATTAAAATGTATACACCTACGGTATTAAAAACTATTTCTATATCCTATCCATTATTATGTGTAAAAATTGCTTTTAGAATACACTACTCCTCTAAGCTCTATATTTCATAGGTTTTTAACTCAGCAGCTATTTCAACATCACCTGAAAAGTTTTTCTTTGCTTCATCTAGCACATCATTTATATTGTATTCTGGCCATATATGTGTCAGCAATAATTTTTTAACACCTTCCTTAGCTGCAAGCTCAGCTACTTGCTTTGCCGATAGATGATATGTATCTTCATTTCTATCCTTTTCCAATAAATTACATTCACTCAAAAGCACATCTGCTCCTTTGACCATTTGAATTAAAGACTCACAGGTTTTTGTATCGGAGGTATATACAAGCTTCTTTCCATTTTTCTCTACTATAACTCCATATGTTTTAATAGGATGTGACATGAGTCTAAAGCTTATTTTCATATCACCAAAGGTTAAAAGGCTGTCTTCCTTTAATTCATTTTGAATGAAGGCATTATTAAACTGTAATTGCTCATATGTATCCTCTGGGTCTTTAGGTGCATATAAAGGTATGCTTTTAGTAATAGTTCCCTTTACCTGACCTATTCCCAAAGCATATCTCATAACCATAATATCAGAAATATGATCGCTATGCAGATGGCTTAATATTATGGCATCCAGCATATTCAAATTTCCAATTATGCCTAATAATCTACTTAAAGTGCCATTGCCGCAGTCAATTAATATCTTAAACTCATCAGACTCCAATAAATAGCCTGAACATGCTCCTCCAGCCCCGGGATATGGTCCTGCATTCCCCAATATTGTTAATTTCATAGATTACCCCTCCTATTCCTTCTATATAGAATCTATTTACCCAATTAAAAACATATAAATCCTTAGGCAGAATTTTATTTATTGAGATATTCAGTTCATATTGAATTAGTTTATACAATTTAAAAAGCCTCTATTCTTTAGAGTAAAGATAAAGGCTCTCAGGCTATTGACAAACCCGAATTTCTTCGTTGTTGCTTCAACCGAGAACTCTTACGTATCTCTGTATACGCTGCGACCTCTCGCTTTCAGCACGCCTCGAACTTCAGGATTCTCAAAAGCCTGTCATCTTGTAGACTTTGTCTACAATCTGAGAGCCTCTATTCTTTAGAATAGAGGCTCTGATTTACTACTTATTAATAAATTTCCTCTGCTTTAAAGCCATTGATAAAGGAAGAAATAGAGGAATAAATATAAGTGCTCCTCCAAAGCCCTGAACCAAATTAAAAGGAATTGATTCTAATGGAACTAAAAAACTGCTTTTCATAAATGCTCCTGCAAAATAATATCCAGTTACCATCCACAGGGCTCCAATTACTAATGATGCAATATTTCTTAAAGTAAGGAGTTTATTACCTTCTCCCTTAGCAATTTTCCCTACAATTAACCCCATAAGTCCTTTTATTATAAGTGTAGGTAAAGCCCAGTGTGCATATCCAGCCAATATATCAGCCAAAGCTGAACCTAAGCCACCGGCTATTAAACCGTATTTCCACCCGAATATAACCGCTGCTAAGAAAATCATACTATCACCAAGATGAATGTACCCACTTGTTGCTGGAACTGGTATGGTAAATGACATAGTTGAAACAGTCACCAAGGCTGTTAAAAGCCCTAAAATTGCTAATTCCCTAGTACTAAGATTACGCATTGTATCCACCTTCCCATAAATTGTATTGTTATGTATCATTCCAACTATATTATAATACAAATTGTACCCATTGTAAATATGTTTATATCCTAAAAACATCAAAACAAGGGATTATTGTACCCATACAATAATCCCTTGTTTTGATAAATTACTTCTGCACTTGAAGTTCTTCAGATTTCGGGGAAGCCTGCTTATAACCAACTTTTCAACTTCTCAATATCCTTTATAATAATTTTTTTCCCTATAATATCAATGGAACCCTCTTTTTTAAATCGGCTTAAAACCCTGCTTACTGTTTCTCTAGCAGTTCCAATCATATTGGCTAATTCCTGTCTAGAAAGCTCTAGATTCAATTCAATTTCTCCATTTCTTTGCCTTGCCAGATTTTGAGATAATCTTATCAGCACATCGGCAGTCCTAAAGTATGCATCATTAAGTGCTAGCTGCTTTAGCTTCATCTGTGCATTAAATAACCTTTTGCTTAGTATTTTTATTAAATTTAGACCCATATCAGCATTGTATCTAATAAGTTTTTCTAAATCAATATTTCTTATAACACCAACACTTGCATCTTCAAGAACTTCCGCTGTTGCAGGATAATTTATATCATTAAATATTGTTACTTCGGCAAAGACATTGTTTTCGCCGTATATATTAAGTATGAGCTCTTTACCATCCTTAGAAGATTTTGATATCTTTATTTTACCTGATTTGATGAAATAAAAGGCTTCACCCTTATCTCCCTCCATAAATATTACACTGCCCTTTTTATAGTTCTTTATATTTGTAATGGAAAGAATTTTTTTTAACTCCTCGGCCTTTAACTGTGAAAATATAGGAAGCTTTTTTAATGCATCAATATTATTATTCATATCCTCTCCCCTTTTTAACTTCACTACCTATGGATGTTATCTATTATTACAAAGTCCAAAGTCGATACGCCCTCACACACTAAGAACAACTTAGTTTTTTCTGGGGACTCATATACTTTTGTAATTCTACTATCGGACCTATATTTTAAATAATTATCATTCAAATCGGTTTTATATATACAATCATCCTTTATATACATAAAGGCATCGGATTCCAGAGGCTTAAAGATAGCTATTGCTTCTTTGCCTTCAATACCTGTAACGAAATCTTGAACCTTTGATATTTCCTGCATACCCCTATCCTCAATATTAATTACTTTAACTGATTTACTTTGCTCTTTATGGTCAGAGTATAGGTAGATATGATTTCCAATTAGTTCATTCTCAAAATCAGCACCAAAATTATTTACATCCTCAAAAGAACCCTTTAAATCTGTAAGTATATTATTTTTTAAATCAAATGAATATATATTGTTAAATAGGTATTTATTGCTATGTTTTGAATATTTACCCACAATGAATATCACTTCATTTATATTTCTCCAAATAACAGGTCTTATGACCTTAAATCCATTGCCCATTGCTTGAGTGTATTTGATTTTTCGGGTTTTCAAATTATAAAACCCTATTCTGTCACCAACTAAATTATCTGCTTTTACATCTTGTACATTAGAAACTGAATTATCCTGCAAATAGGTAAAGCCGATTACAAGATTATTTTTGCTCCACACCGGATTTATTCCTAAAAGATTTTCTGCATAAACCCTTCCTGAGTCAGCTCCATATACAGCAAAATAACTTTCTTTAAAGTCATTTTTATTTACTCTTTCTACAGCTATATATCCTGCTTCATATGAGAAATCAATATTACTTTGAAAACTATTTAATAATTCATCATCAATTTCTTCTTCAATATCTACGACTTTATTGCTGCTAAAGTCATACACCTTTATCTTACTTTCATTTGCATCATAATACACTACTTTTTCCTTATTATCAGATACTTTAAATAAAAGATCACCATTAAAGCTTATATTGTCCGATAACAATCTTGGATTAGAATCCTTATTCAAATAAAATAATCCTTTTTTCTCTTTTCCATCGGAATACAATAGATGTTTGCCTTCTCCAATTTCTACTACATATTTTATATTATTTTTAAAATCTTGATGATAAAATGGCTCTAATACTCCGTCTGATTCATATAGCTCTTTTGTCTTTAAATCTAATTTGAAGGAACCTGCCTCGTCGCTGTTTTTACTTGTACCAGTAAATTCTACTATTTCTTCATTAACCCATACAACATCCTTGATATCTTTGATATCAGATGTATATTTGACAAAGCCCTCCCCTTCAATTACATCAGTGTCTTTTTTCTCATAATCCTGCTTTATAAGGCTAGAGATTTTTATATCATTTCCTATCATCCTTGTCAAAATAAATGTAGTAAGTAGTAGCCCGCAAACAATTAATAAGATTTTATTACCTTTCATTGTCTTTATTCAACTCCTCGTCCACTTGCTGTCTAGCTTCATCTATATTTTTATAGGCAGCATCAATCTTTGCCTTTAATTTAATAAGTAATTGATTAGTATGATTCTTATTTAGGAACTCAAATATGTCTATCTGATTACTATCGTTCATAAGGCTGTTTAGCTTGGCGTATGTAAATATTCTATATATCTTCTTCCCCTTGATAAGAACAACAATATCATTTAGCAATAATCTCCTTAAAAGTTTATTAAATCTTTCAATCCCCTTGCTATCAATCTGCTCTATTTCATGGGAATTTACTATTTTGCCAATAAGCTTTTCTCCATTGAAAAGAAAATAATTATCATTGAGATACACATTACCATTTCTATGTATCCTAATAAATCTAAAATCGCCTCTTTTTATCCTTCTTGCCTTTCCGAACGCTTCTAAATAAAGGTTTTTTAATTTAAATTCTAAGTCTCTAAGTTCAATTATTTGACCATTTGCCAAAACATAACTCTTGTCCTCAACAACTTCTTCATCAACTTTTATTTTTTCAAAGGTCATATTTTCTAGATTTATAGCTAGGTCTTCATTTTGTCCATCTATGCATTTTGCCACCATATAAAATCTCATGTATTCACCCCGCAAGAGTCAAATTGGTTTAATGGGAATTAATTAGGATACACTTCATTTATAATATCAATTTCTTCTTTAGTGAAATTATAGGCTCTATACAATGCTTCGTCGATTCTGCCCTGGTATTTTTCAAAGGCCGTAGGAGTGTATTCATTTTGGCAGATTAATAGGATTTTGTTTACAGCGTCTACTACTTCCTTTGCTATTCTATAATCTAAATTCAGATTTATAGGTATATCCCCTAAGGGAGTGGAATAAAGCTCAAGATAATTACCCTTTCTTTTTCCCATATTGTATAGCCAAAAATAAGTAATCTTTGAATTTAATATACCTAATAACAGTTTTAAATCAATATTTTTATCCCTAGCAGTGATGAAGTATACGTCTGCACTTGCATACCACATTCCTTCGTTGTAGGCAAATCTATTTCTTACAGCTCTCTGGGGGACAACTATTTTAGGCCCTTCAAATATGCTTTGTTCTCTACTCCATTGTAGTGAAGACCATTTTCTAATCCCCTTTTGTGTCTCTCTCCTAAGGTCAAGGACATCCTTATACTTTAATAAATGGTTTTTGACATTGCAGTCTTCAAGATTTACGGTATTCTTATCTGTAAGATACAGGATATATTTATCAGTACGACTGTCTGTAGAGTATTTCCTTATATCACTGTTTTTATAAAAGGGCTTTAGTAGTTTGCAATTTTCAATACCATTTGCTAATATTTCTTCTTTATTCAATACAAAAATCCCTTTATCTGGCACAATATTATATTTCTCTAATGTATCTTCTTTAAATTTCTTTCTTAACATTCCTTTAGTGACTTTATCTGCTCCACTAACTATACCTTGATTAATATTGCATATATCTCTAAGGCTGAAATTGCATAATACTTTAATCTTTTTAACTATTTCAGAGTATTTCTGCTTTGGAAAAATCATAATATTTCCCTTATCTGAATATAGTTCACTTTGATTATCTAAGCTGTAATTCGATATGCCTTTATTATTAACCCTTTTATTATTTATACCCAGTATAATCTCATTTGTCTTCAATTTGTAATTATTTATATAGCTTACATCTACACTTGCATCATCTTTTTTTCCCTTTGTTAAAGTAAATATCATATTATGCTGCCCCTTTGCAGCTTTAAATATCTCATATTCGTTAAAGTTAACTATATTTCTAAAGCTTACTCTCTCCTTTAAAAATTTTCTTAAAAGTCTTGCTCCGTCGGCAGTAATGAAATAATTTGTGGTAATGTAAGATAGTATTCCCTCTTTCCTTAGCATATCTATACCCCTATAAATAAAATAATAAAAATAATCCATCTTGGCTTCATAATACTTTTTACCAAATTCATGCTTTCTAATATCTTCAAATATACTTTTATTCCCCTTTTCACCAATATACGGAGGATTGCCTATTACAATATCAAAACCGCCTTCATCCATTACTTCTTTTATCTTTGAAACTGTAAATATCCCATTTCCCAATATACTATTTCTTTGATAGAAATTCATTTTTAAAAAGTCAATATTAAAATCCTCATAATTCGATAACATATCTATGTATTTTAAAAGTATCATTTCAATCGGTCCATACTGAATATCTACACCAAAAATATTATTTTCCAATATGAATTTTCTTTCATAATACTCATCAAATTCAATATTTATCTCCTTATATATCAGTTTTCTGATGTTTAAAAGCTTATCAAAAATATGGTGTAGAAAAAGCCCTGTGCCACAGGCAATATCTATTATCCTTATTTTATTTAGCACTTTGAGCAGCTCATGAAGCCTATCTTTGGTTATACTAGATGCATCTTCAAAATATATTAAATTTTTTATAGCATATCTCTCCAGCCCAGTATTTTGCTGGAAGTATAGCATTATTGAGCTTAAAAAAATATATTCAATAATATAAACTGGAGTATAATAGCTCCCCGTTAGCTCTCTTTTTTCTTGGCTCATATGTTCTTCTAAAATACTGCACAGCGACGTCATATCTAAATCATTAATCTTATTCTTAGCCATATCCTCAAAGGGTATATATTCTTTAAAGCCTTCATTTAAGTCTTCTAAATGCTTTTTTAAAAAGTCTGTATATGTGCTTAGTTCTACTTCATTCTTTCTTAGTACAGCAGCCCTTATAAAAGAAATAAAACCATCTTCTCCTTCACTTCTTAGTTTGTCCATACTTCCCAAAGCATCACTCAGTATTTTCAGTTCACCTTTTTCCATACTATAATCCTCTCTTTATTCATCATAGACCTTCCCTTTAAATTATATTTTACAATATGCTTAGTTGTCAAAAGAGTCTAAAACCACTTTCAAGATTCTAGCTTCAAGGCTTTAAGATTTTCAAGACCATTTATTCATAAAAGCAAAAAATCTTTGATTTCCTTAGGAATTAAAAAAGCCCTAGCACAACTTGTGCTAGGATTTTCCTAACCTTTTAAAGCTCTAATATATTTTCCTGCTCCAACTTTTTTTACTCCATCTATTTCTTGAATTATTTCGTCCACAACTAGGTCAATATCTTTAATATTTATGTCAAAACCCTTCTTTTTAAGATATTTCATTATCGTTAACAATCTAATGTGATAGTTACAAGGATTCTTAAAATAAGGATGCTTTTCTATATATTTTTTTATTTTACTTCTATCAATAACATTCTCTGACTCTACACCATTATCTTCTATTGTCTTTTCAACTTTTTTTAAATAATCATCAACATGCTCTTTTGGG
>JANQEZ010000035.1 GCA_028278115.1 Clostridia bacterium | reverse complement strand
ATATGGGGTTTCCCCATAATTGGCCTGTTTCAGAAAAGGCATCGGGAGGACAACCGGAAACCTTTGTTGGTATAAGCTCTTCATCTAGTAAAAACAGATTGCTGTTGGCCCATACGTCAGCACTGTCTTCTGCTACATATATAGGAATATCGCCAATAATTTCTATATCATTATCCTTTGCATACTTTTTAAGTCTATTCCACTGTTTAAAAAACTCATATTGTAGATATACCCAAAAATTTATTTCATCTTCAAAATTATCTCTATAGTACTTAATAGCTTTAGGCTTTCTAAGTTTAATATCTTCATCCCATTCCTGCCATGACCTTAAATCGTGGTCGGTCTTTACAGCCATATAAAGGGAGTAGTCATCTATCCAATCAATATTTTCCTCTTTAAAGGCTAATATCTCATGGCTTTGTTCTTTTACAGCCCTTTCATATGCACGTCTTAAAATGGGCATCCTGTTTAAGAAGACTTTTTCATAATCAACTTCACTTTCATCATCTCCAAAGTCGATATCAATAATTTCATCTTCTTTAAGATATCCATACTCTATTAGTGTATTTAAATCAATAAAATATGGATTCCCTGCATAGGCAGAAAAGGATTGATATGGAGAATCGCCAAAGCTTGTCATGCCTAAGGGAAGTATTTGCCAATATCTTTGCCCAGCCTTTTTAAGGAAATCTACAAACTCGTATGCCTCCTTCCCAAAGGTTCCTATACCATAGGGACTTGGCAAAGATGTAATATGCAGCAATATTCCACTACCTCTTTTATTCATTTTCTGACCCCTTTTATTTATATTATTACTGATTTCTTTGTGACCCTTCCTGTAGTATCAACAATTTCAAAATTCAATTTCTTTAAATCTTTATTACCTTTATTTTCGATGTTAATTTTATAATCTCCATCTATTTTTTCTATGTCTATAATGACCTGTGAGTATATTCCCTTAGTAAAATCATATGTCTTTCCATCATCATCATAATAAATGTAATTAGCTCTGTCTTCAATGAAGGCTATTACATTTAGCTCTGTATTATCTAAATCCTCTACCCTATTGGCATGTTTGCCAAGTATAAGCATCTTATTTTTCCTAATGAAGATTGGTACTTCATCATAGTCTATTTCAATAAATAAATGTCCAGTATTTATAACCTCGTAGGACCTATCGTCACCCTTTGATGCCTTCCAAAGAAGCATTTCCTCTGGAAGCCATACATACCTACCTACAGCATTTTCTTCGTATATTGGAGCCACCATTAAGGAATCCCCTGCTAATAATTGGTTTTCAACCTTTCTTGAATACTTGTCATGGTATTCAAAGGAAAGGGGTGCGAAGTAGATATCCTGGGACCTTACTGCTTTCATATATTCTGAGTAAATATATGGCAGCAATTTATATCTCAATCTTATGGTTTCTTTTAAAACTTGGGTGCTTTCCGTGTCAAAGGCATAGGGCTCTTGTTTTCTAGTTCCTATTGCCGAGTGATTTCTAAACAGCGGTGTAAAGATACTAAACTGTGTCCACCTTATTAATAGCTGAGCATTTGAATCTCCTGAAAACCCACCGGTATCTGCACCGGAATATAGAAATCCACACATATTCAGGGAAGGCATCATCTTTATGTTTAAGAGGATGTGATCCCACCATGAATAGTTATCTCCTGTCCATATGCCTCCATATCTGTGCATACCTATATATGATGCCCTTGAAAAGATTAAAAATCTTTTGTTTGGCTCTATTTCTTCAAAGCCCTCAGCTGCTGCTTTTGTCATATTATAGCCATATAGGTTATGAACTTTGTCATGATTTACAGTTTTGCCATCTATATTATGATAGAAGCTTTTATAGTCTTTGAGATTATTTGATAGTCCCGTAAAGGCATCCTTAAGCTTAAAGAATGAATGTATATTTAGATTTCTATCCTTTAATTCTTCCACAGTATCTAAAGCACTTTGCAGTCCCTTTTCCGTATAAAAAATAGCTGGTTCATTCATATCATTCCAAAAGCCTTCTATTCCAAGGTCCGTTAATACTTTGTATTTTTTACCAAACCACTTACGGGCATCTCTGTTTAAAAAATCAGGAAAATGAACCTTACCAGGCCATACTGCTGCTACAAATGGCTCATTATTTTCATCAAAGCAAAAGTATCCATTTTTTATTCCCTCTTCATAGGTTTCATAGCCTTCTTCTATTTTTACTCCTGCATCTATTATTGGTATCAGTCTGAATCCTTTATCCTTCATTCTCTCTACAAAGCTTTCAAACTCTGGAAATCTCTCTTTATCCACAGTAAAATCTTTAAAATCCTCCATATAATCTATATCCAAGTATATAGAGTCACACGGTATATCATGTTTTATGAAATTATCGGCTACTTCCTCAACTTCCTTTGAATCTACATAGCTCCATCTGCACTGTTGGAATCCAAAGGCCCATTTTGGAGGCACATAGCTTCTACCAATCATCTTTAAAAACTTATTTACTATTTCCCTTTTGCTATTCCCATTGATAATATAAATATCAAAATTATTATCTTCTATAGTTATTTCTAGTTCATCTTTATGGCTAAAGCCTATATCAAATACGATTCTGCCGGGATAATCTATAAAAATTCCGAATGTATCTCTGCCATCCATCAGTAAAAAATTATGTGCTCCATATAGAGATTTTTTGTCAGGAGTATGGTTTGGCTCATCGGAGCAGTAGGATTCAAAAATTCCTCCCCGCTTATCAATCCCTTTTTGATTTTCTCCAAGCCCTAGTACTTGATCTTTATCTTCCATTGTGTATTTTAGACTAGAGGCTTCATCAATTTCAAATGCAAGATACTGTATATCTTCATTATTTATTTCATTGCCACTAACTACAACGGCCCCAGTGGAAATCGGGCTTCCGAATCTATATCTTTTTATATCCTTGGTTACCTCATATGTTTTCATGATTATCCCCCTATTTATTTAATAGATCCTTCTGTAACGCCTTTAACTATATGTTTTTGAGCAAAGAAGTAGAATATGACTATTGGAATCATGGCTATTACAAGGCCTGCAAGTGCAAGGTGCCACTTCTTGGAGAATTGTCCGAAGAAGAAGAACATTTTAAGTGGAATTGTATGCCACTGGGATTTATTAATTACAAGCTGTGGTAATAGGAAGTCATTCCATATCCACATAGCATTTAATATACTTACTGTAACTGTAATGGGCTTTAGAAGTGGAAATATTATAAGCCAAAAAACTTGGAATTTATTACAGCCATCAATGGTTGCCGCTTCCTCTAATTCCTTTGGTATATTTTTTATAAAACCATGATAAAGAATTATGGAAAGACTAGAGCCAAAGCCCAGGTACATAAATACTAATCCTGTAGGATTCAAAAGGTTCAATTTACCCATTATTCTTATGAGGGGCAGCATAACCGATTGAAATGGTATAAGCATAGATGCTGCAAATAGAAAGAATAAAAATGTGCTCAGCTTATTTTTTGTCCTCACCAGCATCCATGCTGCCATAGAAGCAAAGATTATTATAAGAACTGTGCTAGATACAGTTATGGTTAAGGAGTTAAAAAAGGAGCGTATAAAGCTAAGCTGGCTAAATGCCTCTACATAGTTTTCTGGATTGAAATATTCCCCAAAGGGCAAGCTGGTAACATTTATAAATATACCCTTTTGAGTCTTAAAGGAGTTTGTAAGTACAATATATAGGGGAGATAAAAATAATATTGCCAGTAAGCTGCTCATAATTGATAGAGCAATTCTTTTGATACCACTGTTTTCCATTACATTTCTACCTCCCTTTTCTTGCTATAATATATTTGAGTCAATGAAATAGCAGCTACAGCTACTAAGAATATAACTGCCTTAGCCTGGGCTAATCCAAATCTGGTGAAGGTAAAGGCTGTTTTATAGATATTTAGGGCAAGCATCTGGGTTGAGTTAGCTGGCCCACCATTTGTTAGTGCAAGGTTTTGGTCAAATAGCTTAAATGAGTTTGATAGGGTTAAGAATAGTCCCACGGTAAATGCCGGTGCAACTAATGGTATGGTTATATTCTTAAGCCTTTCAAAGGCACTGGCTCCATCAATCTTGGCTGCTTCCTTTAGAGATTCAGGAATGCTTTGCAGTGCTGCAATGTATATTATCATCATATAACCCGACATCTGCCATGACATTAGAATAACTAAACCCCAAAAGCCAGTGGATGTAGTTGATAGCCATCCCTCCAAAAAGCTTAGTCCTATACTGCTGCCAATGGAATCAAAGGCTTTTGTAAATATAAACTGCCAAACAAATCCTAGAATCAATCCACCAATCAGGTTTGGCATAAAAAATACGCTTCTTAAGATATTATTTAACCTTGAACTTCCTGTAACTAAAAGGGCTAATCCAAACCCAATAAGATTTATCATTATTACCGATACGAATGCAAACTTAGCTGTAAATACAAAGGATTCTCTAAAACCATGATCGGTTTGAATTATTTCAATATAATTGCTAATACCCACCCAGTTTGGAGTATTCCCTATTCCATTCCAGTCAGTAAATGAATAGTATATACCCATGAACATAGGAATGATTACTACGCTTAAAAAAGCAAGCAATATTGGCAATACAAAGACACAAAACCAAAACTTTGAAACTTTCATAACATATTTGCCTCCTATAAGTAATCAGCTTTAATAATAATTGATAGATATTCTTATAAAATTAATTTGATGGGGGATTTAATCCCCCATCAGTATAAATGATTTATCTCAATTCTGACCATTTAGCCTGAGAGCTAGAAATTACTTCTTCCCAAGTGATATCTCCCGCTAAATATTTTTGAATTTCTGTTCCAAGTACTTCCATTCCCCATCCTGTTGGATATCCCATAAATACCCAAGGCATTGTTTTTCCTGCCTCGGCATATTCTGCTACAGCTTTTCCAAGGGCATCCTTAGGCTCTAGGTTTTCATAGCCCTTTAGCGGAGGTATAAAGAAGAACTTATTTATAACATAATCCTTACCGGCTTCTGAAGTATATAACCAGTTTAAGAAATCCTTTGCTGCTGTCTTTTCAGCATCGCTGCTATCTTTATTGATTGACCAGTGCATCGGTACACCTACAGGTATTGAGTCTTCCTTTACTCCTTTAACTGGAATCGGAAGGAATCCTAGATTATCCGCTACATTTTCATCTATGTCTCTCACTCCACCATATATCCAGTTCCCCTGCTGAATGATTGCAACTCTTTCAATTGCTATACCTTCGTCAACCTGCGTAGCATAGTCAACTGCATTTAGCTTAGCCTTTGAATCTGCATCTGATGAGTAATCTGCCTGTAAATCAATAATAGCCTTTAAAGCATCCCCATATTTAAACTCTACATTTTGTGAATCGAAGGAATCTAAAGAGCTACCGAACTCTTGAGAAAGTACTGCATTTGATGTATGAAGACCAGTTACCCATGTCTCCTTTGCAGCATACTCAAATACTGCTTCTAAAAGAGGATATTTATCCTTTAATTCTCCTGCTTTTATTTTTGCATCTAAAGCTTTAACTGCTTCTTCTAGACTCTCAAAGTCAACTATCTTTTCAGCATCGATACCAGCATCATTAAAAATGTTTTTATTATATGTAAACCCATACCCTTCTATATTAAATGGCAGTGCATATATTTTTCCATCTACAGTTGCACCGGATAAAATTCCTTCAAGTGCTAAATCAACCCACGGCTGATCAGATAAATCCTCTAATTTATTCATCCAATCCTTTATATCCTGAGGTCCCCCAACATTATAGATATCAGGCTCGTTACCAGATTGGAACTTAGCTCTTAATGCTGCACCATAATCATCGCCGCCTCCAACTGTTTCAACATTTATTTTGACATTTGGATTAGCTGCTTCGTATTCCTTTGCTGCCTTTTCTAGTTCTTGAGCGATTTCTACTTTGAACTGGAATACATCTACTTCTACTTCCTCTGTTGGTTCACTCTGTTGCTCCTGTGCAGCCTTAGACTCATCAGCAGCATCATGCTCTTCTTGTACCGGTTGAGATGTACACGCTGTGAAAATTGTAGCAAGTGCAAATAGCATTAACATACTAAGTACTAATAATCTTTTAGATCTTTTCATAATAATCCCCCTCTTTACTTTTTTTAATTTGTAATTTGCTTATATAATCAAGATAGAGTAACTATCTTAACTCTCTACATGATTCTCTTTCAACTAACTCAGTTTTCAAAACTACATGTTGATGATTTTTCTTTTCCTTAATACAATCAAACAAAATATCTACACTCTTTTGACCTAATTCTTCGTCAGGCTGTTTTATGGTTGTAATTGCAGGGTGAAAGTACTTGGCGTATTCAATACCGTCAAAGCCTATTATGGAAATATCCTCTGGGATTTTTAATCCCCTTGATAAAATCGCCTTTGCGGCTCCTATAGCCATGATATCCGATGTAATGAAAACTGCTGTTATGTCAAGCTTCTTGTCTAATAATCTGGTCATGGCATCAAAACCTGTTTGAAATGTATACTCACCAATTTCAAAAAACTCATCTCTGTACTGTATTCCATTATTTTTTAAAGCCCTTTTATAACCTTTGAGTCTTAGCCTACCCATACTTTTATCCATTTCTCCTGTTGTAATAATTCCAATTGCTTTATGCCCTAGACTGCATAGGTAATCAGTTGCATTCAAAGCGGCCTTTTCATTTTCAATAACCACACTGGAAAAGTTATCTCTATTTATATGTTCAAATATATTTGTCGATGAGAGTACAATTGGAGTTTTTAGGTCCACTAGCTGACTTTCATCCAAATTATCATAATTTCCTCCAAGGCAGATTAATCCCCTTAGTTTCTTTCCTTTTATAAGTTTTATTGCAACTTCTATATCATTTTCATTATAATCACTCGTGTTATAATGAAGAATCATGGAATACCCTTCTTTATCTATTTTCTTTTCAATAGCTTGAATAATCTTATCAAAAAAAGGATTGTATATTCCCTTTACTAGAACGCCAATATTTCTTGAATCACTTCTTTTAAGATTTCTGGCACTATTGTTTGGAATATAGTTATATTCTTCTATTACTTCTAATACTTTTTCCCTTGTTT
>JANQEZ010000003.1 GCA_028278115.1 Clostridia bacterium | reverse complement strand
TGCTTGTTTAATTGTTTCAAGTGTTTCTTTGCTGACTGCACTCATATCCTTTAATCGATTTTCCAAGGATGCCATGACTTGTTCTTCAGTTTTTTCTATCTGCTCTAATATTTTTTTGGTTTCCTCACTCAATACAAGACCTCCTCTACTTTTGCTTACAAGACTAGCCTTATATTTGTATTTTATTCTAAGCAAATGAGGTTGTTCCAAGAATACCTATGGAATTATTACTATTTACCCTTCGTTTACTCATCAGTTATTAAAGTTGATTTGTAATCTTATCATATCCACACAATCGATGCCATTTTCAATGATCTTATCCTTATAATGTATCTTAAAAAAATCTTTATCTACACCTATTATTCTAAATCCACATTTTTGATATAGTGCAAGCTGTGATAGACTTGAATTACCTGTTCCAACTTCTAAAGTATGTGTGCCTAATGCTTTGGCTTTCTTAATACTATCTTGAACCAAATGCTTCCCTATACCTCTACCTTGATGAGATTCGGCAACAGCAATATTGACTAATTCCATTGTATGTGGTCTGGTCTTGAGTATAACATAGGTTCCAACGATAGTCTCTTCATCTATTGCAATATAGGTATTACCTCTTTGAATGTAATCATCAATGGCTTCTTTTGATGGATCTGCTAATAATAAAAGGTCATAGGGTATTATGTCTTTATTATCTATTGGTCTAATAATCATATTTTTTAACCTCTCTACGTGTTTATAGTGTATTCTCTAAGTCTTTCTGTAGCCCATATACGAAATTGTGTACCTTTGTGAAGCCAACTGAAAATATTACGTCTAGATTGTAATATTCTACTTCCCTTCGTACATTTCTATTTCCTTCATTTTGAACTACTGCATTTTTTGCAACAGTTGAATCTCTTTCTAATTCGCCTTCTTTAAAAATGTTATTTATATGCCTTGATATTACTGACTTATCTCGTTGAAACAATTCACACATCTGAGCTTGTGACAACCAAACAGTATCATCCTCCATTATTACCTCAATCTTTGTCTGTCCATCTTCGGTTTGATATAAGATAATTTCCGATTTATTTATATCCATAAGCATTCACACCAATCTTCTTTAGTATCGTTGTCTTTATTATAATTATTTTTGATGGTTTTTTCAAAGGTTTTAAAATATTTAAGCAGCAGTTAGTTAATCTGCTTCATAAAAGACCTCTATATTCTCTCCCAAATATAGACGTGTATTTTCCTATCTCTGATAGGCTACTCTCCATATGATGGTTAGGACTAAGTAGAAGTATCATTATTTGCTCCTATGGGTCATGGCGATTTATTCTTACTAAGAATAATTTTAAGGCAAAAGTTTGCACCACTGGGGTAACTGGAATACTAAACCGATATTTGTTCAATATTCTCTTATCGCTCTTGCTGATATAGCAGTCATGGCGTTTTTCCTTATGTCGCTTTCCCGTTAGGGTCATAGGAGTAACGTACTTAAATATTTTCTGTATTTAGTTTTCAATGTGCATATGAAAGAGAAAAATATCCCCTTCACCCTTTAGGACATTTAGGAGGTATTTTTACGGATTTTTTTGCTGTTGTGATAGAAATGTAATTTGAAAATAAAAACCCCCTTACTTCTTTAAGGAAAAAAACAAGGGAGTGACCGAAAGTTTCTGTCATTTGTAACACAAATGTAATATTTCAAAAGTAAATCCCCCTCACTTTATAAAGGAAAAAGTAAGGGGGTTGGGCGTAAATTTTCAACAAATATTAATTTCCTCTACCATTCTTGCTCATAGTCATTATTATATTGATTATCCCAGTCTAATCCTCTGCCTTTCTTTAGTTCTGCTATCCTTTCAATTAATGCATCACCTTCAAGCTTTGATAATGGATAGTTTTTATGGTTCTTAGAATTTTTTTCATTATTAGATTTTGGGGATAATAAAAGAGCTACAGCGTTAAGAACGTTATTCATTCTTTGCTGTAGCTCTCTTTTATCAGCATATCTAGCATTTAACT
>JANQEZ010000441.1 GCA_028278115.1 Clostridia bacterium | reverse complement strand
TGGACTTTGAGTTCATCTTTAGCATTTTCAACTGCTATGGCTCTATCTGCACCCCTGAACATCTTTATATCGTTTACATTATCACCAAATACCACGGTTTCATAGCCTTCTAAGCTCATACTCTCCATTAATCCCTTTATGGCGTTATGCTTTGTGGCCTTTTTATCGTGGATTGAAAGCCAATGCCACCCAGGAGAATATTGATTTTCCATAAGGTGCAGCTCCAATATATTCTCATATTTACTCTCTAAATGCCGTGTTAACTCTATCAGCTTCTCTTTTCTATTCATAAGGGTAAGGCATACGATTTTTTCATTTAATACTTTCTTTATGTCACTTACTTTCTTCAATCTCTCATCCTTGGCCTTTGTTCTATCTTCCAGATACCACTCCATACCATAGGTGTTTATTTTCTCATAGTATAAATTATTTTTTATACCATCATAGCTCGATATATAGGGCATATGTCCTTGCTCTATCAATATCTTCAAAAGCTCTAAACATTTTTCACTTTCTATATTATTTATAACAATATGTTCTCCTGTTTTATAATCAGTTATATATGACCCATTAACCTCTATTATTGGCAGCTTAAGTGGAAGGCTTCCTAAAATTTCACCTATTGAATATATGCCTCTAGCACTTGCAACGGTGAATTTTATACCATCATTTATCAATCGAGTTAATCCCTTTCTCGAATACTCTGACAGGGTAGCATCATTTTTAAGTAATGTTCCATCTAAATCACTTATATAAATCCTTTTCATTTTTCCTCCCTATAAAAATCAGTCTCATATAAACTTTACAAGCTATATTATATCATAGAACAAAGTCATCTATTATGTTATAATATGATGGATTTTGATTTTATATTTTTTGGTGAAGGGAATTTTTCATATGGCTGCAATTATTAATCGTTTTAAATATATATACTTCGTTTTCTATTTTACTATAGCTATTTTTGCAGGTTTTACAGTTCCCTATTTAACTAATTTAGATTTTAGTAATACTAAAATTGGATTTATGATGTCACTGCTGTATTTTTTCGGTATCTTGGGTCAATCCTTGGCGGGCTATATATGTGATTTGAAGGGAACGATAAAAAGAATATTCTTTACATGTATGATACTCCTATCAATTTCAGTATTTTTGTTTTTTAAGATGAGTACCGAGTGGGGACTAATAATCTTTATATCTACGATTGGTTTTTTTCAGTCCTCAGTATTTGCTCTGCTGGACAGCTGGGTTCTTGAAAGTCATGAGGTTGTAAAGAAAACCTTCGGTCCTATAAGGGCCTTTGGCTCCATAGGCTGGGGTATATCTACGTTATTAGTTGGTAGACTGATAGATACCTTTGGATGGAATATAATAGGAAAGCTTTATATAGCCTTTACTTCTATACTTCTATTAATAAGCTATAAAGCAAAGGATGCTAAACACGAGGTTCATGGCAAAGAAGCTCATCCAATAAACTTTGACAGTCTAAAAATTCTAGGGAAAAATAGAGATTATGTGTCTCTTGTTGTTATATTCTTTTTATTATATTTTTCATTCCATGCCCTTGGGATGTTTTCGGTTATACTAATAGATGATTTTGGAGGAACAAAGACTGACATTGGATTGTTTTGGCTGCTGGCTGCCTTTTGTGAAGTTCCTATACTATTAAATGCAAAAAAAATAATGCAAAGGATTAAGCCATCGCTTTTATTAATCGCTTCATCCTTCTTCTTTTTTATAAGAGTTGTACTGACAGCCTTTGCAGGCAGTGTAATTTCTATAATATTGTTGTCTATACTGCAGATGTTCTCCTTTAGCATCTTAATATTTATATCCAAATACTTAATTGATGAAGTAAGTCCTAAAAACCTTAAAACCTCATCCCAAACCATAGCCGCAGCCCTTTCGGCAGGACTTAGTGCAATTATATCCTTGAATTTATCAGGATTTATTGCCGATAAAATAGGGATACAAAATATGCTTATATGCTTGTCATCACTGTGCTTAGTGGCATTTGTTTTAAGTATTAAGTTTCATAGGCAGGCTTAATAGTTCGTGGTTGGTAGTTCGTAGTTCGTAGCTGTTTGGGTCTTTCTTATAGGATTTTAGATTCAAAAAAGAATCCTATAAAATTTTATAGGATTCCCACTGAGTAGTAATTACCCAAGCCTTGTACCTCGTACCTTGCATCTTGCACCTCGCACCTTGTACCTTGCACCTTGCACCTCGCACCTTGCACCTTGCACCTCGCACCTCGCACCTTTCACCTCGCACCTCGCACCTTTCACCTAAGATGCTCCTGCATTTTCCCCCAAATACTTCTCTATATTTTCAAGTGCTTTAATTGATAATCTCTCCTTTGCCTGCATAGTCCAGCCAGATACTTTTTCTGTATATATTACATTCTTATATTGTTTTAGCTCATCATATGCCCAGCCCATGCCAACGCTGTCAAATATCCCATAATTATCTTCATTGGATATCCATTTGCCAAATGATTCAATATCAAAGGTTGGTCCAAGGGAGGTATTTATAAATATCTTATTATCTCCAAAACTCTTAAACTCTTCTTCGTTAAATATAAAGGTATTTCTAGGCAGATGGGTTGAAAGAATGTCTACCTCCTTTAATAGCTCATTAAATTCAAGGTATTTTATCCCTATATCTTCAAGCTCCAATTTTCTTGACCTATTATAATAGAACACCTCCATTCCAAATGCCAATGCCCTTTCTGCAAGCATTTTACCTGTAGCACCTAGTCCGATAATGCCTAATTTTTGCTTGGTCAATTCCTGTGACTCATCCTTCCATTGGTGCTTTCCAAAACCATGTAAAAGTCTTATTAATTCACTGATTATATACTCCACAAGTCCTTCGTCTCCATAGTCTCTGACACCCAGTACCTTTATTCCATTATTTCTGGCAGCATCAATATCTACATTTGCACTCTTTTCATCATATAGACTACAGCACATGCCTATGTACTTAATATTTTCACATGCTTCTATAATCTCTTTATCTACTTTAGTATTCCATGAAACTAGGACACAGTCAGCGTCTCCAATTCTAGATATTATTTCAGAGTTACTGCTTGGAAAGTCATCATATAGAATGACTTCTTTTGCTAGACTTCTTAGCTTTTCTTTAACTGGCTCTATTAATCCTGTATTGTCTACTGATACAATTTTATTAAATTTCATTCTATTCCTCCAATTGCTTAAGTTTTTAAAGAAACTAATTCTTCGTAATTATTTGGTATCCATCCAATGTAGTATTGAGCCAAATTATTATACTTAAATAAAAAATCTGTTAATTCTCTTTCATATTTTTTTGTCATATTCTTAATCATAAAGCTTCACCTCTAGTTATAATTAGTAGATTACTAAAAAACTACATATGCCCTCCTATATTCTATCATAATTATGTTTACTGATAATAGTTTCAATTTAACTTTTAATACTTGAGTTTACTTCGTCTTGGCTATACAATTTCTTTAGGAAAATGTTTGAATTCCTAGATAATAAGGGAAAAATAAAAATTTCAAAAAGCTAGGTATAGGTAGCCTCATATGGGTCAACCTTTTAGGTTGTTCTTATGGGTTTTTAAATTCAAAAAAGAATCCTATGAAGTTTTATAGGATTCCTTGATTAAAGGAGTATCAAAGCCTTACATCTATTTATTATGCAGCTTTTCTTTTCGTGAATCTATTACTTAATTTTAGCACTTTGGAGATATATGGATAAAGCAAGGTGCTAACCACAAATAGCAGTATTATTAGTGAAATAGGTCTAGTTAAGAAGGATAAATAATCTCCCTCAGTTAATAACAACTGTCTTCTAAAGTTTTCTTCCATCATTCTTCCAAGGACTAATCCTAATACAAGGGATGCAGGGGAAAACTCGTATTTTTTCATAAAGTAGCCAAATACGCCGAATCCTATCATTATCCAAATTTGAAACATATCATTAGCTATTGCATAAGAACCAATTATGGAAAACATTACGATCATTGGCGCAAGTATACTGTATGGAAGCTTCAATATTGCTGCAAAGGCTTTAACAGCTACACGTGCTCCAACAAAAACAACTACACTTGCAATCAGCATTGAGAAGAAAATCGCATAAAGCATAAGGGGCTGTTCACTCATGAGCTGTGGTCCCGGTTGAAGCCCCTGTAGAATCAAAGCCGCCAATATAATCGCTGTTGTTGGACTTCCTGGTATTCCAAGAACTAATGTAGGGATCATAGCTCCGCCTGCCGCTGCATTATTTGCTGCTTCCGGTGCTACTACTCCAGCTTCAGCTCCTTTCCCAAATTCTTCACTATTTTTACTGGACCTAACAGCTTCCCCATAGCTAACTATAGAAGCTATAGAGCCGCCTGTACCCGGTAGTATTCCAATTACCGTTCCTATAAGGGATGACTTTAACAATACCCCCTTATGCTTTAATAATTCCTTCAGTTTTAAGAGTTCAAGTGAAATTTTATTTGTTGAATCCATATCTTCCTTATCCTTCATGCTAATTACCTGCTTGAAAACTTCTGCCATTGCAAAGGAGCCTATCATAACGGGAATAAATTCCACACCACTTAAAAAGTTTATTTGCCCAAAGGTAAGTCTTGATACTCCTGTCATTGGGTCTAATCCAACCATAGCAATTATAATTCCGAAGCATCCAGTTATTAAGGCTTTTACAATATTCTTTGACCCTACACTGGAAATACAAGCTATACCAAGCAGCGTTAGGGCAAAATACTCAGCACTTTGAATCTTCAATGCCACCTTTGAAAGAAAGGGTGCAAGAAAAAGCATTATAATTATTGAAAAAATACTTCCAAAGGCTGAAGCACTCATCGCAAGCCCTAAAGCCTTACCAGCCTTTCCCTTTTGAGCCATGGGATATCCATCAAAGGTTGTTGCAACCGCTGCTGGAGTTCCCGGTGTATTAAATAGAATTGCTGTAATTGATCCTCCATATGCCGAACCAGCATATAGTGCTACAAGTAATATAATCGAAGGTATTATTCCCATATAGTAGGTAAAGGGTATCATCAGAACTATCCCCATAGATGAGCTGATACCCGGGAGTGCCCCAAAGAATACTCCCATCATCATACCAGCAATTATCAATATAAGATTTGATGGCTCAATTATCAGCTTAAAAGCTTCTACCAAAAATCCAAAATCCATTAATTAATCCTCCAATCTAGTAAATAAAATAGCTCATAATCTGAAAAACTCCTAGCCCTCTTGGTAAAGGTATATTAAGCAATTTTCCAAATACTAATGTGTATGCTATAGCCGCAGTAGATGATATTATTAAAAACTTTCTTACTGTCCTTTGACCTAATATATATAGAATAGCTGAGATTAAAGCAAAGGTTGATATAAAAAACCCTAGATAATCAACTAACAAAACAAAGGCTATAATGGAAGCAAACATCAATAAGAAAGCTCCATTTAATTCCTTTATCTTCTCACCTTTAAATACTTTTCCTTTGTTTTTTCTTATGGTACTAATTAATGATATGGCTATTAAAATCATGGCCAAAATAATTATAACTCTAGGAAAACCAGATGGCCCAATTATATCAGTCATACGACTAGTATTTATTTTAAATGATTCATTTAAAAATACACCCATTATTGACATAATAACTACATGAAAAATTATTTCTCCCATTCTAACACTCCTCGTATAATATGTTTAGAAGCACTTTTATAAGTGTTCTAAGCATATTATTTTATTTGTTTTTATTGCAATTTTTAATTGAGATATCCTAGTGCTAAAATAGGATTAAGAATGATTAGCAAAGGATAATTCTTTCACTCCTTGCAAAG
>JANQEZ010000413.1 GCA_028278115.1 Clostridia bacterium | reverse complement strand
CACTATATAGTTTTAATTAATCAGAAAAGGGAGTGTTGAAATGAGTCTTGATTCAATCAAAAAACAAGATCCAGAAATTTATGAAAGCATTAAGCTGGAAATGGATCGTCAGTCTAACAAGATAGAGATGATAGCTTCTGAAAATTTCACAAGTAAATCTGTAATGGAAGCTATGGGTTCTCAGCTTACTAATAAGTATGCTGAGGGATATCCCGGTAAAAGATACTATGGTGGATGTGAATATGTTGATATATCGGAAAATTTAGCTCGTGATAGAATGCTAGAGCTATTTGGCGGTGAATATGCAAATGTACAGCCCCACTCTGGTTCTCAAGCTAATATGGCTGTTTATTTTGCGTTTTTAGAGCCGGGAGATAAGGTTTTGGGAATGAACCTATCCCACGGTGGTCACCTTACCCACGGAAGCCCTGCAAACTTTTCTGGAAAGCTATTTGAGTTTATATCCTATGGTGTTAATGATGAGGGTTATATTGACTATGATGAGCTTAGAGAAATAGCTCTAAGGGAAAGTCCTAAAATGATAGTTGCCGGTGCAAGTGCCTATGGCAGAATAATAGATTTTAAAATCTTTAGAGAAATATGTGATGAGATTGGTGCTTATTTAATGGTTGATATGGCCCATATTGCGGGTTTAGTTGCTGCTGACCTACATCCTAGCCCAGTACCCTATGCAGATTTTGTAACTACTACTACCCATAAAACCCTTAGGGGTCCAAGGGGCGGAGCAATCCTGTGCAAAGAGGAGTATGGTAAAAGGATAGATAAGAGTATTTTCCCAGGCATTCAAGGGGGACCTCTAATGCATGTAATAGCTGCTAAGGCTGTGTGTTTTAAAGAAGCAATGTCCCATGATTTTAAGTTATATCAAACCAAGGTTATTGAAAACGCCAAGACTTTAGCTGAGGCCCTTCAGGAAAGGGATTTTAAAATCGTTTCCGGCGGAACAGATAACCATCTGATTCTTATAGACCTTAGAAATAAAAAAATCACTGGTAAGGATGCTGAACATCTTTTAGATGAAATAGGTATAACTGTTAATAAAAATACTGTTCCTAATGAAACCGAGAGTCCCTTTGTTACCAGTGGAATCAGACTGGGTACTCCTGCCACTACCACTAGAGGTTTTAGCAGGGAAGAAATGATTGAAATTGCAGATATCATAAACTGGACCATTGAAAATAGAGATAATGAGCTTGCTCCGGCAAAGGACCGTGTAAAGGCTCTTTGCGATAAATTTCCATTGTATTAGAGAGCGGTAAGAGGCTTTTTTGAGTTCCAAGTTCCAAGTTGCAAGTTCCAAGAATTATTAGGGTCTTTCTATAGGGTTTATTAAGAAGAGCGTTTGAGTTCTTTAGCGATAAAAAAAACAGCCCCCATTTTTAAAAAGAGGGTTGTTTTTTTATTAATGATTAATTCAAAAATTTTAACATAAACTTTCGCTATTTTAGTAAAATCAATACTACATCTTCTCCCCAAAAAATAGCACCCATCACCACTAACTACTACCTACTAACCACTCCCTACTAACTACTAACCACTAACCTACTAACTTGCAAAAAGTCTTTATATTTGCCCAAGAGCTACGACTTTCACATCCTAAGAGCCAAGAGCTGAGAGCTAAGAGCTAACTCATGCTTTGGAAATCTTCTTAAGCTCTATAAAAGAGGTTATTGTCATGACTGCTGAAATTCCTAGAAACCAGCTAATTACCCTTGATGAAATATCTATAAAAAATCCTAGAGGCAGCATTTGTATAAGAACTTCGGTTTCGGGATTTAATAGCCATAAATCGTTTGTAAAGAATATCTCGTGGAAATAATTGAAATACTTATTAAAGTCTATAGTTAGCAGTATAGATAAAACCACCATCAATATAATTGGGATTACACCTGCGAGAAAAAGGGTCTGATAAAGGTCCCTTGCTTTTCTATTGGAAAGTAATAGGACAGCTACTAGCGATATCAAGGCTATCAATGCACTTATGTTTCTAAGGTCATATCCTCTAAGGAATAAATCCTTAACATCTACCATATGCAGTTTTTCTCGCTCCTCAAAGACCTCTCTTGTTTTTCCCTGGATTACGGCCTCTATATTTAGGTTATCATCCTCATCCCTCAGATAGGATATTATTTTTTCGCTGACTCTCCCTAAATCCTTTTCATTCATTGTTGTAACTGTGCTTATGTCATACTTTCTAAATTGCCTCATATAAAAATCTTGGTTAAAGGAATAGTATTGTAATGCTGTAAGTAAAATTACAACCGGTATAAAAACTATAAATAAAGCTTTAGATATGTTAGTTAAAATTTTTAAGCTATTCATATAAATTTACCCCTGCTCTCTCTTTGCTATCTTATTATCATACATCATTTTATCGGCATTATTGATTGCTTCTAAAATATGCTTCTCTCCACTATACTCGTCATAGCCTATGCTTAGAGTAAGCTCATGATTAAGTATGTCACTTTCACGGTTCCACTGGTCAAGGTATTCTTTAACTCTTTCAATATATTTTTCAGCAAGCTCTATTTTGCTGTCATATAATGCAACTAAAAACTCATCTCCACCGTATCTAACAGCGATATCACTTTCCCTTGACGAGTTTTTTAATATTTCTGCAACATCCTTGAGAACCACATCTCCGATATTATGTCCATAATTGTCATTTATTGACTTGAACTTATCCACATCAATTATTAAAATCATTAAATTACGGTGATTTTTTCCTATATTTTTATCTATATTCTGTATATATTGATTGAAATAATGTCTATTATACAGCCCCGTTAAGGAATCCTTTGTAGCCATTTCTTCCATTTCTTGATGAGCTAATTGTAATTCTTTAGTTCTTTCGTCGACTATTTCCTCCATGTTTTTGTATATATCCTTTAGCTCATATGACATCTTTTTGATTTCATAGCCTAGAAGCTCTAATTCATCACCGGTTTTTATTTCTATCTCTACATCAAAATGACCCTTACCTATACTTTCCACTGCATTAACGATTTTGAGAATAGGCCTAGTTAAGTATGTTGATATCATCATTCCACCAATAATTAGAACTAAAATACTTATCATGATCTGAAACATAAATAGATTTCTAAAGTTTGATAGGGGCTGTAAATATTCATCCTTACTGATATCTAGGAACATAGATAATTTTCTATTTCCAAATCCCTTAATCTTCACAGTATGCCAAGCTAATATATTAGACCCATTATCCTTTATTGTTAACAATTCTGATGAATATATTTCTTTAAAAAGCCCGGGATAATCTTTTTTAAAATTTTCTCCAGTTCCCAATCCCTTTCTACATCCCCATTCTTTGCTTTTATCATAGTTCATCATATAGCATCCATTATTATCAAATATCATAATATTGTCGTAATAACTTTGATTTTTACGATTTTTAATATCCATTAAAAGATATCCTACATTTAAGTTAAGTATAACAAAGCCCCTTAACTTTTCATCTGTATAGATAGGTACTATATATTTCGCAACAGGCTTCAAAGGCTTTTCAATCTCTCCATCTTCATAATGGGGATTGATATCTGATATATATACCTCATCGGGCATAAGTTTACAGGCTTCTTTCATATATTGGCTGTCGCCTCTGTACCTGAGCTCATTTTCAGGTACTATATTTACAATTCTTTGATAATTGTTAATTCTTATTTTTTCATAGCCCTTAGAATTTATAAATCTAACCTGATCGTATTGAACATTTACTTTTGAAAAATTGTAAAGTATGTCTTTTATATCTTTCTTTCTCTGCTCATCAAGGTTTTCATATGAATTAGGCATATGATCTTCTGTTACTGCTTTTAGGAATTCAATGTCTCTGCTTGTAATACTGAAAAACTTTACTATCATTGCACTTATTTGGTTGAAGAAAAAACTCACTTCTTCTTCTTCCTTTTCATTAATGAACCTTCTGTTATTGGAGTAACCTGAGTAACCCAAAAAAACTACGGGAACTACGGCAACCAATACAATTAATACTAATAATCTTCTTTTTATGCTGTGCCTTAACATATGTCCCACCCCTACTAATAATTACGGAGTTTATAATCCTATATATCTACAAGCTTGACTAAAAATGATTTCATATTATAATAATACACATTTTTTATTTATTTTACAATGTTCTTGATAATTCGATATTTTTCTACATCATTTTTTTCATAGGATTATCTAAAAAAACACTTTTTATTTCAATTATATAATATGTATAGGTAACCAACTTTAAAGTTCAATAAATTTCAAATAAAAAATGCAGAAGCGTTCATTATTTTCTTTGAAATTTATTTTAAGTTTTAGTGTTGGTTTCCTATAATTGGTCAAATCTAACATATTATATTTAACTTAACTCGTTGTGCTAGTAAATCATTAATTTTAGTTTATCAATACTTAAGGGGGTTTTGATATTTCATTTGAGTGATTTTTATGAATCTGTTTTCTCCT
>JANQEZ010000402.1 GCA_028278115.1 Clostridia bacterium | reverse complement strand
TAATACTTTTTCCCTTGTTTTGTCCCTAACATCGGGATGATTGTTTAAAACCCTAGATACGGTACTAACTCCTACCCCTGCAATTTTAGCTATATCCTTGATATTTAGATTCTTCATATTCAGCCTCCATTTGGTAACGTTACTGGTAACGTTACCAATTCGTATTTTTATTTTATCACAATTTTTAAAATTAGCAAACAACTTTTTTTATTTAGCAAAAATTTTCTATGGGTAATAGTTTGCATTTCGCTTTTAGTACTTCATTTTACTTTATTTCAGCTATGTGATTTCTTGCCAAAAATGTTTGAGCTTCTTATTAACAAAATTAAAGTGGCTATTGAAAAATCAACAGCCACTTTAATTTAACTCGTTGTGCTAGTAAATCATTAATTTTAGTTTTTTAATATTTAAGGGGGTTTTGATATTTCATTTGAGTGATTTTTATGAATCTGTTTTAACCTACAAAATATAAGGAAAACAGGTTCATAGCATGAACGAAAAGGAAATATCAAATACCCCCGGCAGCATGAACTAGCACAAGGGGTTAATTTATTTTATTTATTAAAATTCAGCGAATTTTGGAGTTCTTGGGAATGGTATTACGTCTCTGATATTGGATATTCCCGTAAGGTACATGATGGCTCTTTCAAATCCAAGGCCAAATCCTGCATGCTTTACTCCACCGTATTTCCTCAGGTCAAGATACCACCAATAGTCGTCTTTACTAAGGTCCATTTCCTCCATTCTCTTTTTAAGGACATCCATTCTTTCTTCTCTTTGGCTTCCCCCAATAAGCTCTCCTACCCCAGGAACTAACAAATCCATAGCCGCAACAGTCTTATCATCCTCATTCATCCTCATGTAGAATGCCTTTATGTCCTTTGGATAGTCAGTTACGAAAACAGGCTTGCCATATACCTCTTCTGTTATATATCTTTCATGCTCTGTTTGAAGGTCACAGCCCCACTCAACTGGGTATTCAAACTCTTTGTCTGCCTTTTTAAGAAGCTCGATGGCTTCGGTATAGGTAATTCTTCCAAAATCAGCGCTTGCAACGTTATTTAGCCTCTCTAACAAGCCTTTATCAACAAATTTGTTAAAGAATTCTATTTCCTCTGGAGCATTTTCTATAACGTAGTTTATAATGTATTTAAGCATATCTTCAGCAAGCTGCATATTGTCATTTAAATCGGCAAATGCTATCTCAGGCTCCATCATCCAGAACTCAGAAGCATGTCTAGCTGTATTTGAATTTTCTGCCCTAAAGGTTGGACCAAATGTATATATGCTTCTAAATGCAAGGGCATATGCTTCACCCTGTAACTGCCCGCTTACTGTTAGATTTGTCTCTTTACCGAAGAAGTCTTTACTAAAATCAATATGTCCATCGTCTGTCATCGGTGTATTGTTAAGCTCAAGGGTTGATACCTTAAACATTTCCCCAGCACCCTCACAATCACTTCCCGTGATGATTGGAGTATGAACATATACAAAGCCTCTTTCATTAAAAAATTTATGAATAGCAAATGCTGTAAGGGAACGCACCCTAAATACAGCTGAAAAAGCGTTGCTGCGTGGTCTTAAATGGGCAATCGTCCTTAAATATTCAAAGGTATGTCTTTTCTTCTGTAGTGGATAATCCCTATGGGAATCCGCTTCTAAAGTTATTTTTGTTGCCTTGATTTCAAAGGGTTGTTTAGCACCAGGCGTAGCAACAAAAGTCCCTTCTATAACAACTGCAGAAGCTATTGTAAATTTAGATATTTCCTTAAAGTTTTCAAGATTTTCTTCAAATACTATCTGAATATTTTTAAAGAAGCTTCCATCATTTAGCTCAATAAATCCAAAGGCCTTCGATGCTCTCAAGGTTCTAATCCAACCAGAAATAGTTATGGTCTTATCTAGATATTTTTCTGTGTTTCTGTAAATATCCTTAACTAGTACAGCTTTCATTTTAATCCTCCTCTAATTGTTAGTTTCAAGTTACAAGTTCCATGTTCCAAGTTTCAAAGTCATATCTTTTAAGTTAGCAAATTCCATAATTACCAACCTAAAAAACTTACTAGCATATCTAGCTTTAACAGCCCTAGAGCTATACCATAAATATTAGGCAATTCTACCAAGTTAGAATTATACAATTTTCTCAAGTATAGAAAGAGCTTCTTAAAGGATTGTTTTGGAAAAAATAAAAAGCCCTTCATCTCCTAAAATAGGGACGAAAGGCTTAAATTTCGCGGTACCACCCTGATTGCCACATAGTTATATGACCACCTTAAACTAACATAAGTTTTATGTTATCCATTTTTAACGGTATGGTTCCGTCTAAGCCTACTTTTTTAAACAATTTCGGTTAGAAACTCTGAGATGTTCTTCAATATAGGCTTCGTATCGGACTTTCACCATCACCGATTCGCTAAGTCTACATCCTATATCTACTCTTCTCTTCATCGTCTTTTACTTTTTCTATTATTATCGCTATTATAATATTTTACTAATAATATGTCAAAGGCTTTTGATTATTTTATGCAAAATACTATTTATAATACATTAGAGGACAAATGTATTGTATATAGCTCTTATTGCCTTTTCTAAACCCTCACCTTCTATGCCTGTAATTATATTTATTTCGCTTGAGCCTTGATCTATCATGCGAATATTTATTCCCGCATCTGCTAAGGCTGTAAAGAGTCTTGCTGCTATACCAACAGTATATGCCATTTTACTGCCTACAGTAGCTATTAATGCCATATTTCTATAAACATTTATGGAATCTGGATTACATTTTTTATTTATTTCATCAATAATTATATTGAGTTTATTTTCAAGCTGCTGATTAGAAATAACTATTGAAAGACTGTCTATTCCAGATGGTACATGCTCAATTGTTATATTGTTTACTTCAAGGATTGAAAGTATCTTTCTAATAAAACCGACCTCTGAGTTCATATGGTTCTTATGCAGTGCTATAACGGTAAAATCCTTTTTACCAGCTATCCCCGTTATGATATTTTGGTTTTCTTCATCCTTTATATCATCTGTTATTATTGTCCCTAGATTATCGGGTTCATTGGTATTTCTAATATTTATTGGGATGCCTACCTCACGCACTGGAAAAATAGCTTCCTCATGAAGTACCGATGCCCCCATATATGAAAGTTCTCTAAGCTCCCTATATGTTATTCTCTCTATTGGCTTTGGATTTTCTACAATCCGGGGATCTGCCATGAGAAAACCCGAAACATCAGTCCAATTTTCATATAATTCTGCCTCTGCCACTCTAGCTACTATAGCTCCCGTAATATCTGAACCACCTCTAGAAAATATTTTCACTTTACCGTCGGGAGTGCTTCCGTAAAAACCCGGTATAACAACCGGTCTTCCCCAGGACAGCTTATTAGATAGTACTTCATGGGTTTTATTTAAATCTATGAAGCCATTATTATCAAAAAAGATAACCTCCTTGGCATCTATGAAATCATAGTTTAGAAATTCCGCCATTATTATAGCATTTAAATACTCTCCTCTACTAACTAAGTAATCAATCGAGATATTCTTTGATATTTTAGATTTAATATCATCCAGGTAGGATTTAATATCTATATTAAGCTCCAATTCCATAACTATATCTAAATAACGCTTAGCTATAATGTCAAATACTTGGTCAAAGGGGACAGAATATTTTATATGCTCCTGGCATAGATAAAGCAAATCTGTAACTTTATTGTCATCATCATGACGCTTTCCAGGTGCCGATACTACAACACATCTACGTTTATCATCGGATTCTATAATTGATTTCACCTTGCAAAATTGCTTGGCGTCTGCCATAGATGTTCCTCCAAATTTGGTTACTTTTATTTTTTCCATTTTTTCCTCCTATATGTTTGATTTCATTTATTATTGTATTCAAATTTTTAACGATATTCATTGCTGAAAAATGCTTAGAATATTGCAAAAACTGCTTTAATCGACAAAAGTGTTTAATGCCACTTTTGTAGCTCTTTGCTCTTAGGGCTTGTATGTCATTCTATTAAGTCATTAGAAGATTAAAAAGAGCAAGAATAGTAAGACTATTCTTGCTCTTTATTATACTAAATTAAGTTTTTACTTCCAAGTATTTCGTGAATATAAAAGATTTTTTTTACATCATCTTTTATATTTATACATTTTTAGTGTATTTACTATTACTTTGTGAACATATATGGGTCTTTACTCCATTTTTTCAGCATATCCAGTTCTTCCTCTTTAACATATCCCATATCTACAGCTATAGGAAGTAATGTATCATAATTTGTGATTGTTCTGTATTCGATATTTTCTGCTTTAAATAAGTCGTCCACCTTTTGGAAGTTGTAGCTGAATATTGCTAATACTCCCATAACCTCTGCCCCTGCTTCCTGTAGGGCTTTAACGGCCTTCATGGAGCTTGTGCCAGTTGAAAACAGGTCTTCTATAAGAAGGACTTTCCTTGCTTTAAATAGCCTGCCTTCGATTTGATTTTGCTTTCCATGACCCTTTGCAGAGCTTCTTACATATACCATAGGTCGGTCCATCTTCTCTGCAACCCATGCGGCATGAGGAATACCAGCAGTAGCTGTTCCCGCTATAATTCCCACCCTTGGAAATTCCTTTTCAATTATTTCCTTAAATCCTTCAGCAATAGCATCTCTAACCTTTGGATAACTCATTGTAAGTCTGTTATCGCAGTATATAGGTGATTTTATTCCCGATGCCCATGTAAATAGATTTGAAGTATCTTTAATTGTAACCGCTTGAATCTCAAGGAGCATTTTTGCAATTTCCTTTGCTCTTTCCATATTGTTTTCCTCCAATATTTTATATATGATTTATATACTACATATATCAATTACTTCTATATCCTCAATTTTTATATCTTTTTTTATTATATCAACTATTGCCGATAAAGTATCTAAGGAGGTTAGGCAGCATATCTTTCTCTCTACTGCTCTTCTTCTTATTTTAAATCCATCGCTTCTGGAGTCTCGTCCTTTTGTCGGCATGTTTATTACAAGGTCTATTTCGCCATTATCAATTAAATCTATAAGGCATAAACCTTCTTCTCCAATCTTGCTAACCTTAGTGGAAGGGATGCCCTGCTCTTCTAAAAGTCTTGCAGTTCCTGAGGTTGCAAAGAACTCAAAGTTCATGTTCTTTAAATCTTTAGCTCTAGATATAAACTCTTTTTTATAGTTATCTGAAATACTTACTAGCACCTTGCCGCCCTTAGGTATATTTATATTGGCTCCCATCAGCCCTTTATATAAGGCTGTATCTAAATCATTTCCTACACCTAAAACCTCACCCGTTGACTTCATTTCAGGTCCAAGGGCTATTTCGGTATCTGGAAGCTTTTCCATAGAGAACACCGGTACTTTGACAGCTTTAGTCTTTTTGAATTTATTTAGACCTGTTCCATATCCAAGATTTTTCAATTTTTTACCCAGCATTACCTTTGTAGCAAGACTAATCATAGGAATATCTGTTACCTTGCTTATATATGGTACTGTTCTTGATGCCCTGGGATTAACCTCTATAACGTATATCTTTCCTTCATATAAAACGTATTGAATATTAATGAGGCCTCTAACCTCCAATGCCTTTGCCAGCTTATAGGAGGCTTCCACTATTTCTTCTTCTATTTTATGGCATATTTTTTCAGCAGGGTAGATCGATATACTGTCTCCCGAATGAACACCTGCCCTTTCAAGGTGTTCCATGATTCCCGGTATTAGTATATCCTCTCCATCATATATAGCATCCACCTCAAGCTCTAGCCCCATCATGTATTTATCTATAAGTACTGGGTTTTTACTATCTCTTTCAAAGGCATTTTTTAAGTATTTTTCTAATTCTTCTTTATCGTAGGCAATCTCCATACCCATTCCCCCAAGAACATAGCTTGGTCTTACAATGACTGGATATCCAAGTTTTTCTGATGCCTTTAAACCTTCTTCAATACTCGTTACACCTTTTCCCTTAGGTCTCTCTATACCTAGCTTATCTAAGAGCCTTTCAAATTTTTCTCTATCCTCGGATACGTCAATACTTTCTGCCGATGACCCTAGTATCTTTACTCCCATTTCATCTAAAAAACTGGCAAGCTTTATTGATGTTTGACCTCCATATTGAAGTATGACTCCCTTTGGCTTTTCCTTTTCTATAATATTGAGTGTATCTTCTTCGGTCAGGGGTTCAAAATATAGTTTATCGGAGGTATCGAAATCAGTACTCACTGTTTCAGGGTTATTATTGACTATAATCGACTCTATACCTTCTTCCTTAAGAGCCAATACTCCATGTACAGAGCAATAGTCAAACTCTATTCCTTGACCTATCCTTATGGGTCCAGAGCCTATTACCATGACCTTGTCTTTAGAAGATATATCTACTTCATCCACTGTATCGTAGGTGGAGTAATAATATGGTGATGCTGCTTCAAATTCTCCACCACAGGTATCAACCATTTTGTATACGGGTTCTATATTATATTTCTTTCTCATTTTATATACATCCATGCCCCTTGAATTGGTTAAATATCCTATACCCTTGTCTGAAAAACCCTTTTTCTTAAGCAGCAGCATCTTATCCTTATAGATGTTATTTATACATGTATCTCTTATTTCCTCCTCCAAATCAACAATATTTTTTATTTTATCTAAGTAAAATTTATCAATGCCCGTAATACTGGATATTTCCTTTATTTCAAAGCCTCTTCTAAACATTTCTGATATATAGAATAATCTTTCGTCATCAGTCAGCTCTATCTTTTCTATTAGTTCCTTGGTAGATACCGTTTTTAAACTCTCTTTATATAAATTGTATTGACCTATTTCTAGAGACCTTACTCCCTTTAAAAGAGCACTTTCAAAGTTATTCCCTATGGCCATAACTTCTCCAGTTGCCATCATTTTTGTGCCAAGGGCTCTATTGCCTGTTCTAAATTTATCAAAGGGCCACTTTGGTATTTTAACCACACAATAGTCAAGTGTTGGCTCAAAGCAGGCGTAGGTTCTACCTGTAACATCGTTTTTGATTTCATCTAAATTATATCCTATGGCTATCTTAGCCGCAACTTTAGCTATGGGATATCCTGTGGCCTTAGATGCTAATGCCGATGACCTACTAACCCTTGGATTTACTTCTATTACGCTGTATTTAAAGCTCTCTGGATTAAGGGCAAGCTGGACATTGCACCCACCCTTTATGTTTAAAGCATCTATAATCTTTATTGATGCATTCCTAAGCATTTGATATTCTTTGTCACTTAGGGTCTGGGAAGGAGCTACAACTATACTATCTCCAGTATGAACTCCTACGGGGTCAATATTTTCCATATTACACACTGTAATGACATTGCCCTTATTATCCCTCATCATTTCGTACTCTATTTCCTTCCATCCCTTTACACTTTTTTCAAGAAGCACCTGACCCACCATGCTATACTTTAATCCCTTGGATGCAATTTCCTTAAGTTCATCTACATCATTTGCTATTCCTCCGCCACTTCCTCCCATTGTGAAGGCTGGCCTTATAACCATCGGAAACCCTATTATGTCACTGTAGTCAATTGCATCTTTGATGTTATTTACTGTCTTACTTTCTATAACGGGCTCACCTATCTTCTGCATAAGACTCTTAAATTTCTCTCTATCTTCTGCCTTATCAATGCACTCTACATCTGTACCCAAAAGATCTATACCGTATTTTTGTATTATACCCTTTTTATAAAGCTCCACTGCTAAGTTTAAGGCTATTTGTCCACCCATACCTGCTAATATACTGTCGGGTTTTTCCTTGACTATAATCTTTTCAATAACTTCTATATTTAATGGCTCTATATATATTGCATCGGCAATCTCTTTATCGGTCATTATTGTGGCTGGATTACTATTTAACAGTACAACTTCTATTCCCTCTTCTTTTAAAACCTTGCATGCTTGCGTTCCAGAGTAATCGAACTCTGCAGCCTGACCTATGATAATTGGACCCGACCCTATCACCAGCACTTTCTTTATATCCATAACCATATCCTCAGCTCCTCTCTATAGCATTTTTAAGAAATCTTCAAATAAATAGGCTGTATCCTGTGGTCCGGGAGAAGCCTCTGGATGGAACTGTACACTGAATAAGGGCAGCTCTTTATGCCTAATTCCCTCTATACTCCCATCGTTTAAATTGATATGACTTATCTCAATTTTTTCTTTATCTAAGCTGTCTTCTTCTACTACATAACCATGATTTTGTGATGTTATATATACTCTATCATGATTTAAATCCTTTACAGGTTGATTTGTTCCTCTATGTCCGTACTTAAGTCTTGTGGTTCTTCCTCCAAGGGCTAGGGAGATTAATTGGTGTCCTAGACATATTCCAAACATAGGTTTTTTACCTATTAAATTTTTAATATTTTCTATTATTTCATTTAGTTCTGAAGGGTCTCCAGGTCCATTTGATAGAAATATTCCATCAGGATTATCTTTAAGAATCTTTTCAGCTAGAGTATTAGCTGGATAAACTGTTACTTCAATATTCATCTTGATAAGGGAATCTAATATGTTCTTCTTTATACCAAAGTCAAGAACTGCAACCTTTGGAAGCTTTGGCTTTAAACTATAAATGTAATTTGTGGTTACATTATCTACAGCATTGTGATTGTAAAATTTTCTTATCTCTTTGAAAATACTGTCTTCATTCATCTCACCCACAATTATTTTTCCAGCCATAGTTCCCTTATCCCTTAAATATTTTGTCAGTGCTCTAGTATCTATACCCATTAGCCCAACAATTTTATTCTTTAGGAGGTAGTCGTTTAAGCTTTCTTTTCCACGCCAGTTGGAAAATTTTTCATATGCTTCTCTTACGATAAACCCCTTAACCTTTGGACTAAAGGATTGCATATCATCATCATTGATTCCGTAGTTACCAATTAAAGGATATGTCATCACTACAATCTGTCCATAGTAGGAAGGGTCAGTAAGTATCTCTTGGTATCCAGTCATTCCTGTATTAAATACCACCTCACCTAGTGTATCATTTTGATAACCAAAAATTTCTCCTTCAAATATAGTTCCATCTTCAAAAAATAGCTGACCTTTCATAATTACCTCCTTTTTTCACTTTTTTTAGACTACCATTTTAATAAAAATACTAAGAAAGGCAGAAATTATTCTTATGAATAGCTTCTACCCGTGAGGCATTTATGCATATTTACTTGTAAGTATGCATATTTATACATTTTCTCGCAAAAAATTTTCTTTTTTATCTACCCTTGCTGGCCTCACGGGACCTAACTTAAAGGTATATTTAGTTTTTTCTTCTAATTATGCTATCATATAATAATTATAATGTCAACAGGAAATTATATAATTTGAATTATGTGAAAAGAACCTGAGATAACTCTCAGTCATCTCAGGTTCATAATTTTATTTTAATGCTCCTTCTGTATATCTATTACCAGCATTCCATAGTAAATACTCCTTAACTCCATTATCTTCCAGTGCTTTAATTTGTGCAGCTACTTCCTCATCTCCATATTTTATATATCCCTTTACCCAGGTAGCAGTAAAATCTTGAATCCAAGGTCTAATTATGGCTGGCGTTTCAATATTTTTATTTCTCAGTACTGCATCCTTTATTCCATGGTCTATGGTTTCATATGGGAATGCATCCGGTACCGATAATCCATATACACCATTTCCATAGTGACTAGGATACATCATTGGAGATACATAATCTACTATATTACTAACTGCCTCCCAGTACTGTCCAATACCCATATCATCGGCTACAGAACCAACCATCCCATATATATCTGCTGAGATATAAACTTCAAGTGGAGAAAGGTTCTCTCTAGCATATTTTAAATATCTCTGAATAACAAGGGGCTTAGATTCTCCAAGTTCATTTCTATAATCTAAATATTTGTCTAGCTTTCCACCATTTGAAGCAGGGAATCTCACATAGTCAAATTGTATTTCGTTAAAGCCTACCTTAGCCGCTTCCTTTGATACTTCTATATTGTATTCCCATAATTGTCTATCATGGGCTGATACCCAAATAATTCCATCTCTATTTGAATATGGCTTTCCATTGCTTTTATATACTATGGCTCTATCTGGATTCTTTTCAGCATATTTAGGGTCCTTAAAGGATACTATCCTTGCTATTGTATAGATATTGTTATCCTTGAGCTTTTTCATAAATGCTTCTATGTCCTTAATAGGTGCTTTAGCATTTGCCTTAGGTGAAAACTTTTCTGCTGCTTCTGTTTTGAAGAGCATATTTCCATAATCATCCTTAACATCAATAACAAAGGTGTTTATATTAGTTCTTTTAGCCATTTCAATTAGCTGGTTCAGTCTTTTACCAGAAGCAGAATGTACAGTTAAGTATATACCCTTAACCTCTACCCTTGGATTACTAGGATATTCTATTTTTTCATGAGCAGTTAAATCAAGCTCTCTGTAGCCTTCTCCTAATAATTCCATTCTATCTTCTACAGTATACTTTGCTGATATCCATCCTTCATTATTATTACCAGCATAATCAAACTCAATCTTCAACCAAGAAGCTTCTCCATTTTCATCCATTTGCTTGTCCAAAATCTTTACAGGCAAGCCCTTGATTACACTTCCAATTACATTTCCACTTTTACTTCCTTCTGATCTTACATTTAGTTTTCTGGCACTTATATAAACAATATTTTCTTCGTTTTTAGCTTCATCATTTTGCTCTTCTTCATTTTTATTTTCCTCATTTGCTGCTTCTTCCTTGGGTTCTTCATTTTCAGTATCTTTTTCGTTTTCCTTTGGAACCTGTTCTTCATTATTAGGTTCTTCATTACCTGAGGAAGATAGGTTTTCATTTCCACAACCAGCCAAGCCGATAGTAGCTAGTATGATTACTACCAACATAATAATTGATATTTTTTTCAGCATTCTGCCACCCTTTCTGATTTTCCATTAATAATCTGGCTCAAATATAATTATACCATGATTATCCCTTGGTTTACATCAATAATTACCATGTAATATTTGTTAGAAGAATAATTAATATTTCTACTCAATTATTATAACTGCACTTTTTCCAATCTCTACCCAATTGTATAAAAATTCAGCATGGCTAGTATAATTTCTTACACATTTATGAGAGCGAGGAACAGTTCCAATGGTATAAAGGTATTCCTTCATTCCAGGGTCTACCCTCTCATCCTCTATGATTTCAAACTCAACTGGTACACCATGAATATATGCACCACCATTAAATCTTATGGCATATGGGGCATATCCTGCTATTTCTCTGGTTTCATCATCGAGATACAAGAATCTGTCCCTTGTTTGTATTGCCATATAGTAGCCTAGAGATGTTTCTTCCTTATACTTTGCCTTTTCCCCTGTAGTTGCATAGGTATGAGATATTAGGCTCCATTTTCCGTCTCGATATTCAAAAACCCCTTGATTTTGGTTATTTCTATCCACTACTATTGCCTGTTTTAGTTCATTTATTGAGTTATAGAGGGTTATATACTTTCTTGGTACCCAGTATTCCCCTTCAAAATTAAGGGTTCTGATCTTATAGAATTTATCGTTTTTTTCTAAAATAGTTACTAGGGTTCCATCAGCTATATATCTAAAGGGTGCGTCTGTATTAGCTTCATTATATGCAGGTGCAGCTTGATATCTTTTTATACCGTATTCGTCAACTGTTTCACTATTATTGTATAAGGGGGCTACTCCATTTCTATTTTTATAGTTTGATACATATGCTGTCTTATTATTGTCTACTTCATTTTTTAAGTTATTTACTACCTTCTCCATTTTTTCAAATTGAAAGTTCCTTGGAACACCTAAGAGTCCAAATACATATCCATATTCTACTTGATCTCCCTTTTTCCAAAATACCTTATACCA
>JANQEZ010000394.1 GCA_028278115.1 Clostridia bacterium | reverse complement strand
TTGCTTCTATATATAATGCACTTATAAACCTACATTTTGATTTTTTGAATAGCCAATGCTTTAGGGATATTCAAGGAATCAAAATGTAAAAGATTTATTGCAATCTATATAGCAATTCATTTTACTTTATTTCAACTATGCAATTTTTAGCAAAAAATGTTTGAGTTCCTAGACAATAAAAAAGCATCACAGATGCTTTTTTAAAACTAAACTTTCCTAAAAACTCCCTTAACTATTCCAAGTACCATAGCATCATCGACTATGATGGGATCCATAAATTGATTTTCTGGCTGCAATCTTATGTGATTTTCTTCTTTATAAAAAGTCTTTACAGTAGCAGAATTATCTAATAGAGCAACGACTATCTGACCATTTTCGGCAATGGGCTGTTGCTTTACAAGTACGAAATCACTATCTAATATACCAGCATCAACCATGCTTTGTCCTTTGATTTTAAGCATAAAATGTTCACCGGTTTCAATGAAGTCCATGGGAACAGGGAAGGTTTCTTCAATGTTTTCAACTGCTAAAATAGGCTCTCCAGCAGTAACCTTACCCACTACAGGAATATGTGCAATCTCCTTTTTATCAGGGAATATTTCACTGGCAGAATCCAATAGCTCAATAGCCCTTGGCTTAGTAGAATCACGCCTAATATATCCTTTTTTCTCAAGTCTTTGTAAATGTCCATGTACGGTAGAGGTTGACTTTAAGCCAACAGCTTCACAAATCTCTCTAACTGAAGGAGGATAACCCTTGGCATAAACCTCTTCTTTAATGAACTCTAATATTTTACTTTGTTGTTTGGTTAAATCTAAACTCATATTAGCACCTCTCAGTATTGCTATTTGCTATATTATAACATATTAAAAGAAACTATTCAAACATAAGTTCGATAAAACCCTTTACAAAGAACGTACGTTCGAGTATAATAAAATTAATAAATCGAACGAATGTTTGGGGGTATACAAATGAAAAGATTGCGGATAGTTAACAAGAAAAGATTTATGTTAAGCACTATTTTATTAATGATTATTTTATTTTTCATCATTTCAAATATAGTTGCAATAATAAATAGAGTAGAAGGCTACGACGAGCCTAAATATAAAGAAGTCATTGTTGATGTGGGAGACAGTGTTTGGAATCTTGCCAGAGAATATAGCCCCAAGAATAAGGACGTTAGAAGGGCTATATATGACATAAGTCTATTAAACAATCTTGATACATATGATATCTATCCGGGACAAGTTTTGAAAATCCCCCTTGAGTAGAAAAAGGTGCTATAAAGCACCTTTTTCAGCTCTTAGCTCTTTGCTCTTAGGAGATATAGGTCATAAACTCTTAGGTCCTTTTCCAACTGACCCAAAAGAGATGACTTAAACCCTAAGAGCTAAGAGCATAGAGCTAAGACCTAAAAAGTGTGCCAGACACTTTTTACTCCTCTTATGAGTGGCATATAGCTGAGTGGTTTGAAAATATCCCCCTTGAGTAGAAAAAGGTGCTTTATAGCACCTTTTTCAGCTCTTAGCTCCTAGCTCTTTGCTCTTAGGAGATATAGGTCATAACTCTTAGGTCCTTTTTCAACTGACCCAAAAGAGATGACCTAAACCCTAAGAGCTAAGAGCATAGAGCTAAGACCTAGAAAGTGTCCCAGACACTTTCTACTCCTCTTCCAGCCATTCAAAGTTTTTAACAATCTCCCTTTTAACATTCTTTTTATGAGCGGCATATAGCTGAGTGGTTGTAACGTTATCATGGTCAAGCAGATTTTGAACATCGTATATTGAAAATCCATATTGTATGAGTGATGAAGCTGCTGTGGCCCTTAGTTTATGAGGGCTATATCCATTTTCCCTTGTGGTATCTAGGGCAATAGATGTATATTTTTTTACAAGCTTTCTAACTGAAAGCTTAGTCATTCTTTTCCTTTGCATTGATAAAAACAGTGCGTCCTTATGCTCCTCTGATATACTGTCTGCTCTAGGTCTTTCTTGGTTTATATAGTCCTTTAGAGCCTTCTCAACGGATTTGTTTAAGGGCATATTTACTTCCTTTCCCCTTTTCCTATATATCTTAAATTCACCCCTATTAAAATTAAAGGATGATATATTTAGCTGTTGAAGCTCGTTTAATCTTAGACCATAGGTAGTAAACAAAACCAGTATTGCTTTATCCCGAAGCTTAGTTTTCTTCCAATACTGTCTTTCCTTTTCAGTTAATCCAGCTCCACTTTCAACGGCATCCAGCATAATGGCAACTTCGTCAACCTCCAGCTTCTTTATTGCATCGGGCTGAGGTTTAGGTAATTTTATTGGGTTAAAACCATCTGTTATATTTTTAGATATAATTTCATCTCTGTATAGAAATTTGAATAGAGATATAAGGGAGGATTTTTTTCTAGCCAATGCCCTATTATGATTTTCCATAATAATGGTTAAATCGGTCTTTTTAATTAAGTACCTTGCACAATAATCACCGATATACCTGTTAACATCCCTTGCTTTAATGCTGTCAAATTCTTCAGCACTAATATTCTTAACCATATCAGCATTAGAAATATCTGTTTCAGTAATAAGGTATTTGCAAAAGAATAGAACATCATTTAAATAGGCATGTCTTGAAGTAAGGGACACACTATTTTTTAGAAATATAAAAAAATCTCTCATGAATCTAGGTAACTCAGCCTCTAAAGACAAACATTTCTCTATCATTTCGTTCTCAGACTTAACGATATTATCGGGTTTTGAAGATTTATTATGTACGATGAAGTTTTTAGATGGCATTTTACTATCTCCTTTATTTCTAGAGTGTTTATAGTCTTTTATATTATTCTATATAAAAGGCAGAGAAATTTCAAT
>JANQEZ010000353.1 GCA_028278115.1 Clostridia bacterium | reverse complement strand
TTATGCTTTGGGTCACTTCATAGAGAAAATGGTCATATCTTATATTTTAGATGGTGCAAAGCCATTTTTTAAAAACTTAAATCTTAAGTTCTAATTAAGTTGCGTTTTCATGCGATTCCTTTGCCTCTTTTTATAATCCACTTTTAAAAAATGGATTAAAGTGGTATAATAAACAAATGAAATTAAAAATATTCGATTGAGGTGATTACAATCGAAAAGAAAAATTATCAGTTAAATCCTGCACAGACTTTGGTTTTAGGATTTGCAAGTATAATATTGATAGGATCTATACTGCTTAATCTTCCTATAGCTTCTACAAATGGGGAAAGTGTTGGATTTATAAATTCAATATTTACAGCAACGTCGGCTGTATGTGTAACGGGTCTAGTTGTTGTAGATACAGGCACCCATTGGACAGTCTTTGGGAAAACAATAATACTTTTACTTATTCAAATTGGTGGTTTAGGGTTTATGACCATGGCTACCTTGGTAGCCTTTGTTATTGGTAAACGTATATCTCTTAGGGAAAGGCTGATTATGCAGGAAGCCTTAAATCAATTTAATATTGCAGGACTTGTAAGGCTTACTAAGTATATTTTGTTTACAACCTTCATCATTGAAGGGATAGGTGCATTTTTTTTGTCCCTAAGATTTATACCTGAATATGGAACATCAAAGGGTATTATGTATGGAATTTTCCACTCGGTATCGGCATTTTGTAATGCGGGTTTTGATATTATTGGAGATGGAAGGAGCTTAACTCCATACGTAGACGATGTCTTAGTAAATGTGGTGGTTTGGCTGCTTATCATTATAGGGGGTCTTGGATTCACTGTTATCATTGATGTTTTAGGATTTAAGAAATTCAGCCGCCTAACATTACATACTAAGCTAGTTTTAAGCATATCGGCAATATTAATTTTGGCAGGCTTTATACTTAGCTTTACTCTAGAGTTTAATAATCCTGATACCTTAGGAAATCTGAGCTTAAAGGGTAAATTTTTAGGCAGCATGTTTCAAGCCATAACTCCAAGAACTGCTGGTTTTAATACTCTGCCAATAGAGAAACTGACTATGGCATCGAAATTTTTTATAATAATATTGATGTTTATAGGAGGGTCGCCAAGCTCAACGGCAGGAGGGATAAAAACTACTACAGCAGGGGTTGTTGTCTTATCAATTATTTCTATTATAAGGGGAAAAGGCGATACCGAAGCCTTCAACAGAAGAATTCCTAAAGACCTTATAAATAGAGGATTAGCAATAGTTGCAATTGGTATGGGATGGGTTCTGGCTGTTACAATGATTCTTTCTATCACAGAAGCAAATCATGATTTTCTTGACATATTTTTCGAGGTGGTTTCTGCCTTTGGAACTGTCGGGTTATCATTAGGAATTACTCCAGAACTAAGTCTGATTGGCAAAGTAGTCATATCCCTTACTATGTTTGCTGGAAGATTAGGTGCATTGACAATAGTTTTTGCACTGAGTAGAAAGCGAAAAAATAATAAAGGATTAATAAGATATCCTGAAGGAAAAGTAATGGTAGGATAGAGGTGTGCTATATGAAAAAACAATTTGTAATCATTGGCTGTGGAAGATTTGGATCAAGTGTTTCTAAAACCCTATGCAATATGGGTTATGAGGTATTAGCAGTAGATAGAAACGAGGAAACAATACATGGTATAGCCGATCAAGTGACTCATGCTGTTCAGGCAGACGCTACAGATGAAAATTCCATAAAGTCTTTAGGTATAAGAAACTTTGACGTTGCAGTAGTGACTATCGGGTCCAATATCCAATCCTCTATACTTGTCACTTTGATGGTTAAAGAGCTTGGAGTGAAGTATGTGGTTGCCAAAGCTCAAAATGAACTCCATGCTAAGGTGCTTTATAAAATTGGTGCCGATAGAGTTGTATTTCCTGAAAGAGAGATGGGAGTGAGGGTTGCCCACAACTTAGTTTCATCCAATATAATGGATTATATTGAATTAGCTCCAGACTACAGCATAGTTGAGATAGCTACTCTTAATGAATGGGTAGGAAAGAGTTTGAGAGAACTAAATATGAGGTCTACATACGGGATTAACGTTATGGCTATTAAACATGGTCCAGATATAGACATTTCACCTCGTGCTACAGATTTAATTGAAGAGGGCGATGTCCTTGTAGTTATTGGACATAATGATGATTTACAAAAAATAGAAAACAGATAGGTGTGTTATAATTGAGCATTGAAATAACGTCCCTTTCTAATAAACACATAAAGCATATTAAATCGTTACATAAAAGAAGATATAGAGAAAAAAATAATGAATTTATTATAGATGGACTTAGACTTGTAGAACATAGCTTACTGAATAATGCAGATATTAAGGCTGTGTATTATACCAGTGAGCTTACTGGCAGTGAAAGAGGCAATGAGCTGCTAGAAAAGATGGCTAGTGGAGCTATAAGCTTATATAAAGTGGATGAAAAAATCTTGAAAGAAATATCTACAACCGAAAGCTCCCAAGGTATATTAGGCATTGTAAATAGGAAACACTATAGATTAGATGAGATAATTAATAAAAAGAAGTTCACCTTGATTATACTTGATAGGCTGCAGGATCCAGGAAATGTGGGGACAATAATCAGAACCGCTGATTCAGCAGGTGTAGATGGTATAGTGTCTTTAAAGGGAACTGTTGATATTTATAACAGTAAGACCATTAGGTCTACTATGGGCTCTATATTTACTGTACCGGTGATATATGGTCTTGATGATATGGGAATTATTAACATTTTAAGGGAAGCTGGAGCAGATATAATATCCACCACATTAAATACCGAAAAATATCATTTTGATGTTAAGTACAGTAATAAAAACGCAATTATTATAGGTAATGAGGCCAATGGAGTTTCAGAGGAATTACTTGAAAGCTCTAATGTTAAGGTGAAAATACCTATAATAGGAAATGCTGAGTCCCTCAATGCATCTATCGCATCAGCGGTAGTAATGTATGAAATAGTTAGACAGAACTATTTTTCAGAAAATTGAATAATTTAACAAAATAACTACTTGTAAACCTTTTTTTGCTGTGCTATAATTTTATCTAAATAGACCAGTAAAAAGGGGTGCATCTATCAATGTTGTATATGGCTCAATTTTTTTGGGAAGTATTTATGTTAACTGGAAATCTAGATGCGTATCTCTTGTATAAAAAAATAATGATGTGCTAATCATGACTTCTTATTTGACGCATTAGAGGGCTTAGAACAAATTTTAATATCAGGATTTGCTGTGAAGGAGAAAAGTAAGGTAGATAATATTTACAGAGAGGAAATGTCCTGGGCTGAGAGCATTTCTATCTAAAGATTTATCTGAAGTTCACTCTGGAGCTATAAAGCTGAAATATAGTAGGTTTTATCGGGTGACACCGTTATGATGTCCTATGAGAGGTTAGATACCCAAAAGAAGTTTGGGAATTTAACAAAAAGGGTGGTACCGCGAAAAAAACCTTCGTCCCTGTGGATGAGGTTTTTATTTTTTTTGAAAAAATGTGAGTACAGATAGAAAGGAGATACAAAATGAAGGAGAAGCTTTTAGAAATTTTAGAAAAAGCTAAAAATGAAGTTAAGTCAGCGGAAGTTATGAATCAATTAGAAGATTTTAGAATTAAGTACTTAGGTAAAAAGGGAGAGTTGACTAAACTTTTAAAGGAAATGGGTAAGCTTTCTAAGGAAGAGAGGCCAGTTATAGGTAAGCTAGCCAATGAAGTGAGGTCTTCCATTGAAGGCATACTTGAAGAAAATAAGAAAGTGATTAAAGAGAAGGAAAAAAATGCTAGACTGCAAAGTGAAGTTATTGATGTTACAAGGGCAGGAAAAATCAACAAAGTGGGACATAAACATCCACTTAGCTTAGTGCTAGATGAAATAAAGACTATTTTTATAGGTATGGGATATAAGATTGCTGAAGGGCCGGAGGTCGATACAGTTTATCATAATTTTGATGCACTGAATTCACCTGAGGACCATCCTTCAAGAAGTCTTTCAGATACCTTTTATATTACCGACGACATATTACTAAGATGTCATACTTCTACAGTTCAGATTAGAACTATGATGAATCAAAAACCTCCAATAAAGGTTATTTCGCCGGGCAGATGCTTCCGTTCCGATGATATTGATGCCACCCATTCTCCAATGTTTCATCAAATAGAGGGGCTTGTAATCCATAAGGACATCACCATGAGGGACTTAAAGGGAACCTTGGACACCTTTGCTAAAAGACTTTTTGGAGTAAATACTCGTACTAAGTTTAGACCCCACTACTTCCCCTTCACTGAACCAAGTGGAGAGGTAGATGTATCCTGCTTTAAATGTAGTGGAAGTGGCTGTAGAATATGTAAGGGCAGCGGCTGGATAGAAATACTGGGCTGTGGAATGGTTCATCCTAGCGTTCTAGAGGAATGTGGTATTGACCCAGAGATATATAGCGGTTTTGCATTTGGTATGGGACTTGATAGAATAGCAATGCTTAAATATGAGATTGAAGACATAAGACTTTTCTTTGAAAACGATATGAGGTTCATAGAGCAATTTTAGTTGAGAAAGGATAAAGGAGGAAGACTATGTTAGTACCAGTAAGTTGGCTAAAGGATTATGCTCCAATAGATAATATTCCAATAGAAGAATTAGATGATAAATTAGTTTTATCCGGTTCAAAAACAGAAAATGTTGAGAGAACAGCAAAGGAAGTAACAGGAGTAGTAGTAGGAAAAATTACCGAGACTTACCAGCATCCAAACGCTGATAAACTAATAATTACAAAGGTTAATGTAGGTGAAGAAGTAGTACAAATAGTAACTGGAGCAAAAAATGTAAATGTTGGTGACTATATACCTGTTGCTTTGGCGGGGGCAAAGCTTCCTGGCGGGCTAAAGATAAAAAAGGGAAAGCTTCGTGGAGAAGTATCAAATGGAATGCTTTGTTCAGCCGAGGAATTAGGTTTTACAGACAGTGTTATACCAAAGAAATCTAGGGATGGTATTTTAATATTAGAAGGCGAGCATGCTCTAGGTATGGATATAAAGGAAGCTTTAGACCTTAATGATTATGTAATAGAGTTTGAAATCACTCCTAATAGACCGGATTGCTTAAGTATGATAGGAATGGCTAGGGAGGCATCGGCTACCTTTGAACTCGATATAAACTATCCTAGTATAGAAGTTAAAAATGCCAGTGAAGATATAAATGACTATATAAATGTAGAAGTTAAGGCTCCAGATTTATGTAGAAGATTTGTAGGTAGAGCCATTAAGGATGTAAAGATTGAGCAGTCGCCTATGTGGCTTCAAATAAGGCTTATGAAGGCAGGAGTTAGACCTATCAATAATATTGTAGATATAACCAACTATGTCATGCTTGAGTTTGGTCAACCCCTTCATGCCTATGATTTAGATATGCTGACCGATAGAAAAATAATCGTTAGAAGAGCTGAAAAAAATGAAATAACAACTACATTGGATGGCGTTGAGAGAAAGCTCAATGAGGATGTTCTCGTTATTGCTGATGCAAAGAATACCATAGGTATTGCAGGAATAATGGGTGGAGAAGAAACAGAGGTATCAGATAATACAAAAAATATATTCTTAGAAGGTGCTAGCTTTAACAAGAAAAATGTAAGGGCATCCTCGAAGCTATTAGGACTTAGAACGGAAGCTTCCTCAAGATTTGAAAAGGGTATTGACCCCAATATTGCTGAGCTTGCAGTTGATAGAGCTTGTCAGCTAATTGAAGAGTTAGGTGCAGGTCAAATTATAAATGGAAAAATTGATGTTTATGAATATAAGCTTGAAAAGTGGACTATTGAAATAAGACCCCAGAGAATAAACAACATTTTAGGAACAGAGCTCAGCATAGATGAGATAGCTAAAATTCTTAATAGATTAGAGCTTTCATCTGAGAAAAAGAATGATAACCTTATAGTAACAATTCCTACATTTAGACAGGATTTAACCAAGGAAATTGATATTGTTGAAGAGGTTGCAAGAATGTATGGATACGATGTCCTTGAGCCGACACTTCCAATGGGTTCAACTTGGGGTGCAAGGACGAATGCCCAGACAATTGAAGACTATACTAAGGATTCACTGAATGCACTTGGGCTTAATGAAATTACAACATATTCCTTTGTTAGCCCTAAGAGTTTAGATATGATAAATGTTTCAGAGGAAAGCTTTTTAAGAAGAAATGTAAAACTTATAAACCCTCTAGGCGAAGAATACAGCGTAATGAGAACGACATTAATACCTAATATGCTAGATGTCCTTGCAAGAAATTACAAAAGAAATGTACCAGAGGCATTAGCCTTTGAGCTTGGTAATACATTTATTCCCCATGAAATGCCTGTAAAATCTCTGCCCATTGAGAAGAAGATGCTGGTGCTAGGGATGTATGGAGCAGAAATAGACTTCTTTAGTATGAAGGGTATAGTATCAGAGCTGTTACTAAAGCTAGGCATAAATAAGTGTATTTTCGAGCCTGAAAAAACCCATGCTTCATTCCACCCGGGAAGATGTGCAAATATTGTTTATGGTAACCATATACTGGGGACAATAGGGGAAATGCATCCAGATGTACTAGAGAATTATGGATTTGATAATAGAGTATATATTGCCGAACTAGATTTCAATATAATGCTTCAGATAACTAGACTCGATAGGCTGTATAATCCTCTACCTAAATATCCAGCAACCTCAAGAGATATGGCGATTACGGTTAAAGAAGAAATATACTCAAAGGAAATTGAGGATATTATATTAGCAAATGGTGGAACAATTTTAGAAAAATGTACTTTGTTTGACGTATACAGAGGAAAGCAGATTGCTAAGGGCTATAAAAGTATGGCATACTCCTTAACCTTTAGAGCTAAGGATAGGACCTTAACCGACCAGGAGGTTAATAAGGTTTTCGATAAAATATTAAAGGAACTCAGTGGAAAAATAAATGCGGAATTGAGATAAACCATCTCTAAAGACTTAGTTTTTAAATTTTTAAAACTTCTCAGTCACACATCTATAGTAAAAAAGAATAATGAATAGTCATTACAAACTACCTCAAAATAGTATGTAATGACTATTTTTTTGATTTATTCTATAATCGAAATTTTTTGGACAAGAAATATGGTAAAATAGACATATAATTTTATAAGTTACCTATAATGAAAATAAATTAATGAAAGTTTTAGAAGGAAAGATTAACTAGTATATAGAAGTATTTAACATTGAGAATATTTCACACGGTTTTGTAGTGGATTTATATATCTGAGAAATGTTTATTATTAAAGGGGTTGTGCAATAAATGACAGATAAAAATAGAGTTATAGTAAAAATATTGGGGCAAGAATACACGATAGTTGGAGAGGAACCAAGGGAATTTATGCAAAGGGTATCTAACTATGTAGATGATAAAATGAATGAAATAGCAGAAAAGAACAAAAAATTTAGTACTGCAATGATTGCAGTTTTAACAGCAATTAATATTGGCGATGAGTATTTTAAAATGCTGGATGAACATAAGGAGCTTAAGGTTGAACAGGGAAGACCTGTAAAAGAGCTGGAGAAGGCTAAAGAGCTATTGGAATCATATACTGTGGAAAATGATAAAAGGGAAAAAGAGTATGAGGCTTTAATGGATGAATACGAAAAAATGAAGGCTAACTTCATGGAAGTAGAAGTGAATTACAGGGAATTAAAGGAAACAGTTAATCAGCTCAGCTATGAATCAAATATTAAGGATAGCAAACTGAAAAAAGCTGAAAAAATTAATGAGGATCTAAAGAATAAGCTTGTACAAAGCGAGGTTAAGCTTTTGCAAACTAAGAAGGAGCTGCAAGAGTTTATTGATGTCTTCGATAATTCTTAAAACCCAGATAAAAAAGATTCATAAATGAAATAAGTTGCAGGAGTAGTGATATAATAATATTACTACTTTTTTGTTGCTAAGGGGTTCAAACTTTTCAATCATGGGAGTGATAAAGTGAATAAGGTAGAACTATTAGCTCCTGTTGGGAGCTTCGATGCTTTAGTCGGGGCAGTTCAAAATGGTGCTGATGCAGTATATTTAGGTGGGAAAAAATTTGGTGCGAGGCAATACGCAAATAATTTCCATGAGAATGGACTTATTAAGGCTGTGGAATACTGCCATATCAGAGGTGTAAAAATATATGTTACCGTGAATACTTTGGTTTCGGATAAAGAGTTAAAAGACTTTATCGAGTACATAGGTTTTCTATATAATATTGACGTAGATGCTGTTATTATACAGGACCTTGGAGTTTTGAAATGCATTAGAGAAAATTTTCCAGATTTTGAGGTTCATGCCAGTACCCAAATGACTATACATAACCTAGAGGGAGTAAAGCTCTTAGAGAGCTTAGGTGTTAGTAGAGCTGTTATGGCTAGGGAAATGGATATAGATAGCATTGAGTACATAAGAAAACGCAGCCCCATGGAATTAGAGGTTTTTGTTCATGGAGCCCTTTGTATATGTTATTCGGGACAATGTCTAATGAGCAGTCTAATAGGTGGGAGAAGCGGCAATAGAGGCAGATGTGCTCAGCCCTGTAGACTTCCCTACAGCTTAGTAGACTTAGAGACTAAAGAAGAAATTAATACATCTGGGGATAATTATATACTTAGTCCAAGGGACTTAAATACCCTAGAGGATATAGGTAAGCTCCTAAATATTGGAGTACATTCCCTTAAGATTGAAGGGAGAATGAAGAGGCCAGAATACGTTGCTGTTGTTGTGAGAGCATATAGAAATGCCATTGATATGTACTATAGGGAAGGCAAAATAAGAATAGATAGCGAGACTGAGAGTGACCTTAAGGGGATTTTTAATAGAAAATTCACTAAAGGTCATCTATTGGGAGAAAAAGGCAAAAATCTCATGAACTTTGAAAAGCCGGGAAATATGGGTATGGAAATAGGAGAGGTATTAGCCTTTGATAAAGGAAAAAAAAGGATTAGGATAAGACTTAAAGATAATCTGCAAAAAGGTGATGGAATTGAGATTAGAAATAGAAAAAGGGAATATATGGGTGTGAAAGTAGGCAAGATGATTAAAGACAACAAAATTGTGGAAAAGGCATTTAAAGATGAAGTCATAGAGATGGATTTTAAAGGACGTGGAGTCAAGGGTGACAAGGTATTTAAAACCTCTAACGTCAGCCTATTAAGCAGAGCTTTAGAAACCTATAGGCTAGAAGGTAATATAGTTCCTATTTCTGGTGCTGTAAAGTGTAAGCTAGGTGAGGAAATACAGCTTTATGTTTGGGATAGCAGTGGTAATTATATCTCCACTGAGGGAAAGGAAAAAATCCAAAAGGCATTAAATAGACCACTGGATGAAGATAGAATTGAAAAACAACTGAATAAGCTTGGCAATACACCCTATTATTTTGAAAAAATTGAAATAGATATAGATGAAGGTATCGCTATGCCAATAAGTGAAATCAACAATATCAGGAGAGAAGCTATAGAAAAGCTTAATACTTTAAGGGCTAAGGTCAATAAGAGGGAAAAATTCCATAGTAAACCATTAAAATTAAAGGAAAGCTTCTCTAGGGAAAAAATAGAAGATACTATTATATCGGCATATGTAAATAACCTTGACCAGCTTAAGACTATATTAAATACTGAGATAAATAGAATCTATTATTCAAATATAAATAATATAGAAAAAGCATTGGATTTAGCTAGTAAATATAAAAAGCTATTAATCCCTGCCCTAAGTAGAATTACCTATGATAAAGAATTAGAACTCATACAAGAAAAAAGAGATATATTGATTAAAAATGGACATGTTCTACTATCCAATCACGGACAGTTAAATATGTTTATGGATGATGATATCAATATATATGGTGATTTTTCTTTTAATATATTTAACAGCCTTACGGCAAAAAAATTACAGGAGCTAAATGTGTCAAATTTTACTCTGTCGCCGGAGCTCAATAATAATCAGATTAAGGAATTAGCATCACAAATTCATGGCTGTGAGCTTATTGTATATGGACATCTTCCTATGATGATAACAAAGTACTGTCCCGTTAAAGTAGTAGGAGCTAAAAGTTATAAAAATCCTTGTAGATTGTGTGAAGATAGGAAATTTGGACTTAAAGATAGATATGGAATAATATTTCCGCTACAAAAACAAGGGGAATGTAGGACTCAATTGCTGAACTCAAAAAAGATGTTCCTACTAGAATATATGGAAGAAATTATCAGAAACAATATATCTATTGTGAGATTGCAGTTTACAAACGAAGATAAAAATGAAATAATAAGTATAGTAAAGGCTTATTGCAAAGCTCTAGATAGAATTCAAAAAGGAAAAAAAGGACTTGACAAAGAAGCAATTGGAATTATTAAAAGGTATAAAGATGGAGGAGATTATACTAAAGGACATTTTCTTAGGGGTGTAGATTAAAAGCAAATATTTGTATCTTTATAAAAAATAACAGTGTTTATAAGGAGAATTGAAATGAATAAGCGCAGCATTAGAGTTCTAGAATATGGAAAGATAAAGGGAATGCTAAAGGGTTTAGCTACCTCTGCTCTAGGCAAAGAATTGGTAGAAGAACTGACTCCACAAAATAACTATGATGAAATAAAAAATAGATTAATGGAAACTTCCGAGGCAGTAAGTATAGTTATTCAGAAGGGAAGCGTGCCCTTTGGACCTATATATGATCTTGGAAGGTATTTGAAAATAGCCGAAATAGGGTCGTATTTATATCCAGGGCAGCTTTTAGAGGTGGGAGATACCCTTAGAACTGCCAGGGTTCTAAAGAACTTTATAAAGGCATCGGAGGGAGAAGAATTTTCTCCCCTCCAAAGCTTAATATCAAATATTAGTACCTATAGAGAAATTGAAAAGAGAATAGAGGAGGCAATTATAAGCCCAGAGGAAATATCCGATAATGCAAGTCCTGCTTTAAAAAATATTAGAAGACAAATCGAGAATAAAAACACTTCAATTAGAAATAAATTGAATTCTATGATAAATTCATCAAGAACTCAGAAATATCTGCAAGATGCCATTATTACCATAAGGCAGGATAGATTTGTTATTCCTGTTAAGGCAGAAAATAAAAAGGATGTACCGGGACTTGTCCATGACCAATCATCAAGTGGTGCTACCCTTTTTATTGAACCCATGATAGTTGTGGAAATGAATAATGATCTAAAGGAGCTTAGATTAAAGGAAAAGGCTGAAATAGAAAGAATCCTTAAGGAGATTACCGGACAAATAGGTATAGTCTCAGAAAATATAAAAATAAATCAAGAGCTGTTAGCTAAGCTTGACTTCATCTTCGCTAAGGCAAAATTATCCCTTTCAATGAAGGCAATGGAGCCAAAGCTTAATAATAAGGGCTATATAAAAATTAAAAATGGCAGACATCCTTTAATTAATCCAAGTGAAGTAGTTCCAAGCAATATTTGGATAGGAGATAATTTTGATACACTCCTTATAACTGGCCCAAATACAGGCGGTAAAACCGTAACACTAAAAACCCTTGGACTTTTAGTATTAATGACACAGTCAGGGTTACATGTGCCTGCCGACTATGGAACTGAGATTTCAATCTTTGAACAGGTATATGCAGATATTGGTGATGAACAAAGTATCGAGCAAAGTCTTAGTACATTTTCCTCCCATATGACCAATATAGTTGATATATTAGAGAATGTCACAGGTAGAGATTTAGTTATTCTTGATGAACTGGGTTCGGGAACAGACCCCACTGAAGGAGCAGCACTTGCCATGGCAATTCTAACCCATTTATATAATAAAGGGGTAAAAACCATAGCAACTACTCATTATAGTGAATTAAAGCAATATGCCCTTGCTGCTGAAGGTGTTGAAAACGCATCGGTGGAGTTTGATGTTGAAACCTTAAGTCCCACATACCGTCTTCTCATTGGGGTGCCGGGAAAGTCCAATGCTTTGGAAATCTCTAGAAGACTTGGGCTTGGTGAAGATATTATAAGCAAATCAAAGGAATTCATTACCAGTGATGATATAGAATTTGAGGAGATAATCTCCAACATCGAAACAAATAGAAAAAGTGCAGAGAAGGAAAGAGATGAAGCAGTTAAATTGAGATTAGACGTTCAAAAGCTAAAGGAAGATTATGAAAAAAAGTATGATAAGTTAAAGGCACAAAGAGATAAGGAAATAAGAGAAGCAAAGGAAGAAGCAAGGAAAATATTAAAAGAAGCTAAAAGGGAAGCTGATGAAATAATTAAAGAGCTCAGGGGTATTTCCGGGGATGTTGGAAGAGAGAGAAACAAAAAGATAGAAGAGCTGCGAAGAAAGATGAAGGATAAAATGGAATCCTTCCATGAACCCGTATACTTCAATGAGGATTTATCTGATTCAAAGCCGCCAAAAAAATTAAATATTGGTGATAGAGTTAAGATTTTAAATCTAAATCAAGATGGGACTGTGCTGTCTGAGCCCAATAACAATGGTGAGCTTACAGTTCAAGCTGGCATTATGAAAATCAATGTAAATATTTCAACCCTCAGACTTTTAAAGCCTCAAAAAGGTACTGCCAATAAAACAAATATGGGAAAAATAATGAAGTCAAAAACACAGAGTATAAGAAATGAAATTGATCTAAGAGGAATGAATATTGAGGAATCTATTATAGACCTTGATAAATATTTGGATGATGCATACCTAGCAAGGCTAGAGCAGGTTACAGTTATTCACGGAAAGGGAACAGGTGCTTTAAGAAAGGGTATCAAAACATTCTTAAAAAAGCATTCCCATGTCAAAACCTTCAGAGATGGAGAATACGGTGAAGGTGGTTCCGGAGTAACCGTTGTGGATTTGAAATAAGAAACACTGTAATTTAACCCCTTGTGCTAGTTCATGCAGCCGGGGGTATTTGATATTTCCTTTTCGTTCATGCTATGAACCTGTTTTTCTTATATTTTGTAGGTTAAA